>JAAWPK010000051.1 GCA_022799935.1 Clostridia bacterium | reverse complement strand
TTCTGGTTCATTCTTTCCTACTGTATTTCCAAATGTCCATATTGTTCCATCTGCTTTTAGTGTTACTGTGAATCCATCTCCATTTTCTACTTTTGCTGCCACTTTTGAGTCTTCACTATCTACTACATTTACCCAAATGTTCTCTTTGTTGTCTTCTTTTTCCTTTGATATAATAAGTACTCTTCCTATTTTATTTCCTGTTATTCTGTAATTTGGTAATGCTTCTTTGATATTTGTAACTTTACTATTGTCTATTCCTTCTATTTTTTCTAGAGTTACTTCTTTTTCATTTGTGTTAATTGTATCTGCAATTTGTCCTTCTGCCATATCTGTCTTTAAATTGAAACTATTACATAATTCTATTATTATGTCCTTACTTGTATTTACTGGAATTTGTACAATCTTAGGTTCAAATACAATTTTGATATGTCCTATTTTTGTAAATACTTCTCTTGAATTATTATCTTCTGTTCCAAGCTGTCCATTTGTATTTACTCCGGCAAGTATACACAAATCCATTTTCATCTGAAATACTAGAATGTGTTTTTCCTACTTCTACATTTTCCATTTTTATTAGTTGTATATCATTTCCCTGTTTGTCTTGTACAGTAGTTAGTTCTGTTGCATAATTTAATTTTTCTTCATTAACTCCTAACTTCTTGTTTGTATTTTCTCCCCATACATATACTTTCCCATTTCTTGTAACTGCCATTGAAGATTTTTCTCCTGCAGATACTTCTATAATGTCTTTTATAAATTCATTTTCAGTTTTTACTAATTGTGAATACTTAGTATTGAAGTTTTTGCCATTTCCAATTTGTCCTTCTTCTCCATTTCCAATTGAATAAGTATATCCATTCACAGTTATTGCTAAATCATGGTCATATCCATTAGATATTTGATAAATTCCTTTTAAGAAAGTAACTGGTGTATTTAATTTTTCTATTCTATATACTCTTCCATTTTCTCCAAGTAGCAATTCTCCATTTACATCTGCAATTTTTAAACTTGTTTCTATTTTAGTTGGCTTTTCATATCCTTTGCCCCATATATATGCATTTCCATTAATATCTACTGCATAGAAATTATCTCCTTTTGCACTTACTTCTATTATATCTGATAGTCCTTCTACTACTGCTGCTCTGTCTTTTTCTTCTTCTACTTCTATTGTTTCTTCTATTTCTTGTCCATCTTTATCTTGTACAATCTTTTTCTCTGACTTATAGCATAAGCCCCAAGTATATACTTGTCCATCATTTCCTAATGCTATTGCAGCTTCTGCTCCTGCTCCAATTTTTGTAATATCTTTTAATGCCTCACCATCTTCTTTTAATACTTCTATTGCTTCATTTGAATTATATTTTGTTCCACTTCCTAGCTGTCCTTTATCATTTTTACCAAATGCCCATACTGTTCCATTTGATTTTAATGCAACTGTAAATTCATTACCATTTTTAATGTCTGTTTCCGCAATCTCTTTTATTACTTTTATAATTAGGTATGTTATTTTGTCATTATCGGTATCTGTTATTTTTACTCTTGCAGTTCCAATAGCTTTTGCTATGACTTGTCCATTACTGTCTACAGAAATAATATTATTATCTTGATTTTCTACTTCATATACTATATTTCCTACTGTTATATCTTCTGTTTGTATTTCATTTAGTTTTGTATAAGTTATTTGATTTTCATCAATGTTATATGTGTCATTTACATTTAAGATTACTTCTTTTTTATTATAATTTAATACTGAGCTTAACTCTGTTACAGTGACTGTACCATTTCCACCATCAGCTCCATCTATTGCTCCCATATTAGCTCCACTAGCTATTATCTTTCCACCTTTTCCACCTGCAGCTGATAATTCTCCTGAATTTTTTACTAGTTTTGTGAATATATTTACACTTCCACCACCAGAACCAGCTCCTCCTACTGCTCCATTATATCTTTGTCCAAAGTGGAATGTTCCTCCTGCTCCATTTGATCCTTCTGATGATATTTTTCCCGAGTTCATTAATGTATCACTATATAGCATTAATAATCCTCCGCACTCCATCTTGTGCCTTTGTTTCTGTTCCCGTTGTTCCATATCTACAATAAGAAGATTCTCCTCCTGTAAGTCCTGCTCCTCCTCCTGCAAAATATTGTGTAGGTGCATTGTTATCCCAAGCATTTCCATTTCCACCCTTTTCATGACTTGCCTCTGTATAAACTGCTGGTAATGCTGAAATATTACATCTTACAATTGCTCCTGAGCCATTTCCTCCTGCATATGAATTTCCACCTGTTGATTTACCTATCCAACTTCCTATTGATCCTTGTAAAGTGTTTATAATTGCAGATCCTTGTCCTCCACTTCCTGTTTGTCTTCCTGTTCCTTCATTTCCTATGTTTCCTTCTCTTGTGTATTTTGGTTGGAATGCTTCTAGTCCTTCTGCTCCATTTGCAGGAACATATTCATAACTTGAGTCTATATTTTCCCACAAATATACATTTTGTCCTTCTTCTACATCTGCTCCTTTAGCAGTCATAGTGATTTCACCATTATTTACAAGGTCTCCTAAAACACATACATACATTCCTTTTTTTCTTACTGCTGCTGTCAGAACTACATCTTCATCAATTGTTAAATCTCCATGATATTTTACAACTAACATTGTTTGGTCTTTTACATCATTTCCTAAGTTTATTGTCTTTATTTCTTCATTAGTATCATTTGTATATTTTACATCACCATAATAATTATATAATTCTATATTGTATATTTCATCTTTAATCATTATGTCATAATTTCCATCTGTTAAGTTACAATCTCTAATTCCTCTAATAATGTCATTCATTTTCTTTATAACTTTTACTATAATTTGTTTTGTTTTTCCTGTTTCATTATGTGTAATAGTTACATTGTTAGTTCCATAGTCAATTGCTGTGATAGTATTATAATCATTTAAGCTTAGTTTTGTATTATCTGGTATTGTAAGTGTAAAATGTGATTTCTCGCTATCTACTATATCCACTTTTAGGTTAAATGTATTTATTAGTTCATACTCTATTTCTCTAACTTCATTTAAGTCTAAATATATAGTTTCAGGTTCAGATACAATTATTGTATCTCCTATCTTTGTAAATACTTGTTTATTTGTATTACTTTCATTTCCTAATTCACCATAGGTATTTACTCCAGTTGTATAAACAAATCCGTTGCAGTCAGAAATAGCATTATGTTCTCCTATTCCTACTGCAATATTCTCAATTTTTTCTCCTATATCTATTTTTGTAAGTTCTTTTGCATTATTTGTATTTCCAAGCCCTATCCTTCCATTTGTATTAGAACCAGCTACAAATACCTCATCATCTTCTGTCTTTACAAATGTAGTATCATTTCCAGCATTAATCTCATATACATTTTTCATAATTTGTGCAGTAATACAATTTGAATTTTTAGCTAATTCTCCATAGTCATTATTTGCTCCCCAAGAATATACATATCCATATACTGATAGTGCTAAATTATGATCTTTTCCTGAAGATATCTTTGCTATTTGACTTAAAGTATTTACTCTGGTTTCTAAGTCTGATATATCATATATATATCCTTCTTGACTTAATAATGTCCTTCCTGAAACATCTATCATTTTATTTGATGATATCAATCTCATCGGTAAACTCGAATAGCTTTCTCCCCAAACATACACTTTTCCATCTTTGTCTAATGCAATTGTTATATTTTGATAGGCTATAACTTTTACAATATCTTTTAATCCATCTACTTTTATTGCAAAATAACTATTTATTTGTGTTCCATCTCCCAATTGTCCTTTATCATTTTGTCCCCATGTATATACACTTCCATCTTTTGCTAGTGCAACACTGTGTCCATTTCCTGATGATACTGTTTTAATATTTTCTAAGCCTTTTCCTGTATTTGCAGATACAACCTCTTTTGGCTTATTAATATCTACATTATCTCCTGTTCCGACATTGCCCAGCATTGTTTCTTCCAAAACTCCATACTGTTCCATTCGTTTTTAAAGCAATTGTGAAATTTTTCCCTATACTTAATCTTGATTCTGGTTCATTTATTACTTTTATATATACATATGTTTCAAGTTCATTTGCATTATCTGTTATTTTTAATTTAGTGTGTCCTTCTTTAATGGCTGTAATTTTTCCACTATTTGTGACTGTTGCAATTTCTGTGTCTAATATCTGGTATGAAATATTTGCAATAGTTGTATTATTTTGTGATTTATTTTGACTTACTAACTGTATCTTTGTTTCATCTATATCATAGTTTTGTCCTGGTAAAAGTTCTATTTCTTTTTGGATATAGTTTAATTCACTCTGCACATTGGTTACTGTAACACTACCATTTCCTCCTTCTCCTCCTGCCTTTACCCCCATATTATAATTTGTACATCCTGAGACATCTCCGGCCAGATCCTCCATTTGCTACTATGTTTCCTAAATTAGTTGTTTTATTATAAAATACATTTATTGATCCTCCGGCCAGATCCTCCGGCCTCCTACTGCTCCTCTATAATTTCCTGGTAAATAACAAGCTCCTCCTGCACCAGCAGATCCATTTGAAACTATTTTTCCATCATTTTGCATTTTATTTGCATAAAGTATTAATAATCCTCCTGTTCCATCTTCTGCCTTTGTTTGAGTCCCACTACTTCCAATTCTACAATAACCTGTACTTCCTCCTATAGTTCCTGCTCCTCCTCCTGCAAAATAATATGTAGCATTTCCACTATCATAAGCAGTTCCATTTCCTCCAGTTGTACTACTTGCTTGTGTATAAGATGTAGATACTGCTGATGAATTACATCTTACTAGTCCTCCTGTACCATTTCCTCCTGCATAAGATGTACCTCCTGTTGAAGCACCCATCCAGCTAGAAGCACTACCTTGTAGCCCGTTTATCATCATGCCTCCTTGTCCTCCACTACCTGCACCTCTATTTGTTCCGTTATTACCTTTTCTTCCATTACCACTTGTTCCTATACTATAGTATGGCTGAAATGCTGGTAAACCATTTGCTCCATTTGCTGGGACATATTCATAAGTATTGTCTGTATTTTTCCAAAGGTATACATTTTCTCCAGCATGATTATATGTTCCTCTTGCTGTCATTGAGATTGTTCCATTGTTTACTAGCTCTCCCATTACACATAAGTACATACCCTTTTTATATGTTAAATTGCTTACATTTGTCGCTGTTACTGTTACTCCTGAACCTATAGTTAAATTTTTATGATATTTTACAATCAGCATTTTATATTCAGTTGTACTATCTCCAAGACTTACTGTTTTTGCTGTTTGACCATTATCAAGTGAATATATTACATCATCATAGTAATTTATTATTTCTACTTTGTAGTCTTTTACTTCAGGATTTCCATTTGAATCTGCTCCCATTACTCTGAAAGTATAATTACCATCACTTAAATTATTGTCCTTTGCACCTTGTACAATACTTTCACATTCTATTATGTCTCCATCCGCTAAAGTTTGTATACCTTCATCTGCTGCCATTTTTATATCGTTTTCTAAGTTTGCAGTTTCTGATATTCCTGTTTTTTCTAAATCCTCTATATTCATAGGCATGACAAAAACCTCTGCATTTAAGCAAAGGAATGTTACAATGCCTGTCATAATAGCAAGCATTGAATATACTATTCGATTAACTTTTTTCTTTAATTTTTTTGTCACTTTACCTATGTCTCCTTAAGTGTGAATTTTCTTCTTTAGAATAATATATATAATATTAAATTTATTTTTTTTATTTTTCAATAGGTTAAATTATACGACTTTAAAACTAGCGTTTTTACCTTTACGGAATGGGGTTTTGGGCTCTTTGTCTCATTTATTGACATTTTATTTACTTTTTAGTTACATTTTTAGGGTTTTTCAGTTCTTTCCTTAGGGAGAATAAGGAAAGAAAATGATAAAAATATTATATTACCTAATTACTCAAATTTCTTTATTTTAAAATAATTTACCAGCAAACAAAAAAATTATTGCTTAACACAATTCGATTTTTATCTATTTTTAGGATATTATAAAAACAAAAATAACCACTCTATTTTTCCTGAGTGGTTATTTAAATCTCTTATTTTATATAATTATCATATATCAAATTAATTTATTCTTCAACTAAAACACTATTTATTCTAGTTACTTTTCCTGTACTTATTTTTATTTCTAATGTATTTTCTTTAGATGTTACATAATAGTATTCTTCACCTTTTCTTTGAATCCTCATTATCTCTAGTTCTTCTTCTTTAACTTTTTCTCCAAGATTTTTAAATTGTTTTACTGCTGTTTTTTTTGCTTGTTTTTCACTTGTCTTTTCTCCCGACTTTACTTCTGAGTCAACTATCTCTACCCCATCTTGTTTCTTCTCTATACTTTTTCCAATATTACTGACAAATTCACTTATATTAGGCTTGAATACCATATATAATGATGCACATATCAATATTATACAACCGAATATTGCAAAATTATATATACTAAATATTCTTCTTACCTTTTTCTTTGCTCTTTTAGCTCTCATTGGTCTATTTCCCCTTTTCATTTGTTATTTAATATTATTTTATCATTTCTACAAAAAAAAGTAAATACCTTTTTACATGACAAATAGACCTTTTTCTGCGGGTTATTTTTATAGTCCTTTTCGTAGATTTTCTACTTATGGACATGACAAATAAACCTTTAAAAGGGTTATATTTTTTTACTATTCTCAATAAATTTTATTTTTTTATAAAATATTCTTTTGTGCATTGAATGCTTTACTTTAGCTAAACACACTTTTCTTATAATTCTTATACTAATATTTAAATGAGTATCCACAAAGTCCTTTTCCCTATCCTGCGCGCTTAGGATAGGTTCTAAGGCACTTTGTGTGCGCGCTGATACTCTTTTGTTATTTTTTGATTTTATCCTATTCTAGGACAATTTCATAAGGTTCATCTTTATACTTAATTGTGTATTTCTTAATTTCGCCTCTATGTTTGATTTCTAGTACTTTTCCATCTAGTTTTTCACTAATACTATCAGTTAGGACTACTTTTACCCTATTTTGATATGTATCTCCATCTAAGTATTTGTCGACATCTATACTTAAATTATTCTTACTTATCTTATCTAGGCCTCCTAGTTCAAATTTACCATTTTCTTCTACATATATTTTAACATTTCTTCTTGTTAATAATAATAGTAGTAATAATAGCAATCCTCCTAGTCCTAATCCTGCTGCAATTAATTTATCTTTGTCAATTTTACTTTCATTTTGGTCTTTTACACCAAGTACTTCTGTATCTTTTTGTTCTGGAGTTTCCGGAACTGGCTCTGGGGTTGGCTCTGGTTCTGGTATTGGCTCCTCTACTGGTTTTTCTTTAATAATTACAGTCTTTTTAATTACTGTTACTGGAGCTGGTTTTGGGGTCTCTGGCTCCTCTTGTTTAACAGGTTCTTCTTCTTTTTCATTTACTATTACTATAAATTTAGTAGTAAATCCTTCATATGTTACTGTAATCATTTGTGTTCCAGATCTTTGTGGGTCATATCCTGAAACCATCTTATCTGTTACTGTAACTATGCTTTCTCCACTAGATTTAAATACTTTTATCTTAGCACCTGTTACATCTAGTTTCTCACCATATTCATATTCTACTTTGTCTGGTTCTTCTTCTATTGATATGGCTTTAACTTTATCAATAACTGTTATATTAAAGCTTCCTTTTAGTTCTTTATATTCTACTTGTACTTTTTGTTTTCCTTCCTTCTTCAAGTCATATCCTGTTAGCATTGAAGCTGTCATATCGACTTCTTCTTTCTTTGCTCCACTTGCCATCATTATGGCTACTTTTCCTTTACTTAAGTCTAAATATTCTCCGTATTCGTATTCTGTCTTCTCAGGAGGTGTAACTTTTAAATGACTTACATAGTCTTTTACATTTAATATAATTTCTCCTGATACTTTTATTCCTTTGTATGTAACTGTTAATGTTTGGTTTCCTAATTTTTTAGGGTCAAATTTTGAAACCATATCTTTTGTTATTTTTTCTATTGTATTTGCTCCACTTTCCTTTGTTATTTCGATTGTACCTCCAGTTAAATCTAAGTTTTCTCCGTATAGGTAATCTAATTTATCAGGAAGTGTTTTTATTTGTATATTACTTATTGGGTCAACTATTGTTATACCAAATGTTTTTGTAAATCCTTCATAGGTTACTTTAATTTCTTTTGAGCCTTCTTTTGATGTATCAAAACCTTGAATTTTTACTTTTGCATCTGACATATTTACTTTTTCTCCAGGTTTTCCACTTGCCATTACTTTTTGTACTGTACCACCTGTTAAGTCAATTGTTTCTCCTATTTTATATACTAATTTCTTTGGTTTTTCTATTTTTATATCTTTTACATAGTCTGCTACATTTACCGTGTATTTTGCCGTTTTTCCTTTATATGTTACAGTTAATTCTTGGTCTCCAAGGGTATTTGGGGAATATCCTGATACCATACTAGCTGTAATATTAATTGTTTCAGTTTTTCCACTACTCTTTGTAGCAATTATTGTTCCACCAGCTACACTTAGGCTTTCACCATATTTGTATACTGTTTTTGGTTTTTTATCGATTATTATACTTTGTACATTATCTTCAACTCTTACTGCAAAGTTTTCTGTAAATCCTGCATAAGTTACTTTAATGCTTTGAGTTCCTTCTTTATTTGGATCGAATGTACTTAAAGTTACTTCTGAATTGTCAAGTCCTACTGGGGTAGTAGGTGCTCCACTTGCCATAACTTTTTGTACTGTTCCTCCTCTTAAGTCTAGTTCTTCTCCACATTCATATTTCTCTTTTGTAGGTTTTACTAATTTTATTCCAACTACATAGTCTGCAACTGTTATAGCGTATGGCATTTGTTTTCCACCATATGTTACTATTAAGTTTCTAGGTGTCAAATTCTTGCTGTTGAATGGGGTTCCATCAGCTTCTGTTACCATATTTTCTTTTATCGGAATAGTTGTTTCTCCACTTGCTCTTGTTACTTTCAATGTACCTCCGCTTACATCTAGTTTTTCACCATATTTGTAAGCTTGTTTTGGCTTATCTTTTATTTCTACATCTATTACTTTATCTACTACGCTTACTTCATAGCTTGTATCTTTTGTTACTCCATTTTCAGTAAAGTTTACTGTTATTGGTAATCTTGTATTTTCTTCAGTTGAATCAAATCCTGATACATTAACTCTTGAGTCTGTTAAAGGTAAATCTTCTGTTCCAACTGCTCTTGTAACAGTGATTTCTCCTCCTGTTAATTCTTCTGTATCTCCTATGTTGTATTCTGTTTTTGGTTTAGTTTTTACTGTAATACCTTTTACATCATTTATAATTGTGATTGGGTAAGGTATTGTACCTGTTTTTCCGGTCTTTACTGTAAGTTATTGTAAGTGTCTTTTGTACTTTGTTTGTGCTGTCATATGAAGTAGGAGTCATATTTACTGCATTTCCATCTTCTGTTATCATATCATTTGTTATTTGTATGTCTTTTGTTTTTCCATCTTCATATGTTAATGTTACTTTTCCTCCTGTTAATTCTAATGTGTCTCCATGATTATATTTATCTTTTGTAGGTTTAGTAACTGCAACTGATGCAACTGTATTTTCAAGTGTTATACTTAAATCTGTTTCAAAGGTTTTTCCTTTACTTGCACTCTCAGTATCATTGTCTACATATTTTACTTTCAAGTTTTGAGTTTGTTTACTCGTTTTACTATATCCTGGTACCATTGATGCTTCTAGCAGTCTACTTGGGGTTTTGTCTCCTGCTTTTGCATATGTTACTGTATATGTAATATTGTTGTCTGTAATTATTTTTGAAAGTTCTTCATTATATTTTCCTGTGACTGTGTCTGGATTTACTTTTATTCCTGTTACATAGTCTTTTACAGTTACTTTATATGTTTTTGTAATTCCACCATAGGTTACATTTAATGTTTGTTCTCCTAAAACAGTCTTATCATATCCTGTAACCATTGATGGAGTAATTTGGATATCTTCTGGTCCGCTTCCTCTTGTTACTGTTATCCATCCTCCTGTTACATCTAGTTCTTCATTATATCTATAATCTTGTTTTGGAGGTGTTTTTATTACCATATCTGTTACAGAGTCTTGAACACTTATGTTGTATCCTGTCGGATCGCAACTAAATCCGTTTTCTGTAAATGTTACAGTTATAGGAAGTGATGTATTTTCTGTACTTGAGTTAAATCCTGTAACTGCCACTCTTCCCTCTGTATCTGCTAAATCTATTACTTCTGGTGTTCCTACTGCTCTTGTTACTAAAATGCTTCCTCCTGTTAAATCTTCTGCTTCATTTACATTATAGCTTTGTTTTGGATAGTCTTGCATTTGTATTTTTGTCACATAGTTTACTATCTCTATAGGATAATTTACTGTTCCTGTTTCTCCGGTCTTTTGTGTATGTTATTACAAGTGTTTTTTGTACTTTATTAGTGCTATTATATGAGCTTGGACTCATATTTACTGTACCACCATTTTCTGTTATCATAGCTTTTGTCATTGGTACAGTTGATGTTGTATTGTCTATATGTGTTAGTGTTATCACTCCACCTGCTAAATCTAATTCTTCTCCATGCTTATATATTACTTTATCTGGTGCTTTTATTGTAACTCCTGTTACTGGATTATTTGCTTCTACTGTAAAGTTTGTTTCAAATACTGTTCCTTTTGTGAAACTGTCATTATCATTATCTGTATATTTTACTTTTAAGTTTTGAGTTTGTTTACTTGTCTTACTATATCCTAGTACCATACTTGTAAGTAATTGAGCTGGGGATTTTGCTCCTTCTTTTGCGTATGTTACTGTATATTTAATGTCTTCATCTGAAATTAAATCTACAAGCTCTTTATTGTATTGTCCTGTAACTGTGTCTGGATTTACTGTTATTCCTGTTACATAGTCTTTTACAATTACTTTATATTTTTTTGTAAATCCACCATAGGTTATTGTTAATTCTTGTTCTCCTAAAACAGTCTTATCATATCCTGTAACCATATCTTTTGTTATTGGTATATCTCTTGGTCCGCTTCCACTTGTTACTGTTAGAATTCCACCTGTTACATCTAGTTCTTCATTATATTTTTGATCACTCTTAGGCGGTGTCTTTATTGCTATTCCTGTTACAGAATCTTTTACTGTTATGTCATATCCTGTTGGATTACAGCTAAATCCGTTTTCTGTAAATGTTACTGTTATTGGTAAACTTGGATTATCTGCTGCAGAATTAAATCCTGTAACTGCTACCCTTCCCTCTGTATCTGTTAAATCTATTACTTCTGGTGTTCCAGTAGCTCTTGTTACTAAAATGCTTCCTCCTGTTAAATCTTCTGCTTCATTTACATTATAGCTTTGTTTTGGATA
>JAAWPK010000050.1 GCA_022799935.1 Clostridia bacterium | reverse complement strand
ACTTTGTAGAAATGCCCTCCCTCGGTCGGCTCTGAAAAAGGCACAGCCTTGCACTTGGTTAACAGTTCTTCAATAATCTTCCGCATAAAAATACCTCCATACAATATTATTTGGTTGCTTTTAATCTTTTGTATTTTGTTTCGATTTGGTATACGATTTCTGTAATAACTTGTTCATGTCCGATAGGCATACTGACATACCAGTCTTCGCCAAGAAAAAAGTTTTGCAATTCGTTAATTGCAACATTTGCATCCATAGGCGGTGGACATATGCCATAATCACCTTCTTTGCATAATTTTAATAACCGTTTCCTAATCTGTTCATCTGTTTCATGCTTATGAAATAATCTTCTAAACATATTTTTCCTCCTTGCAATTATTTAATTGCTTCCTATGTTGATAGATACATGTGCTGTCAAGAAGTTCATACTTAGATTAATGACCTTGACACTTATAATTATACTATAATTTTACATAAAATTCAATAGTGTGTTATTTTTTAATAATTCATAATGTATAGGTTTGTAAAACATATGTCACGCTACACTGGAAAAATATAAATAATTTTTTGCATTTGGGAGTATACATTTTATAAATTATATGATAAAATGTGTATACAGTCGATAATCGGAGACGGTGCAAGTGTGGGAGTATATTTTTTCGCAAATAACCACAGCTAAGGCACCATGTGAGAGTAAGGAAAGAGTTGTTTCCTTACTCTGTTTTTTTGTGTTTTTAATATGATTGCTAACCAATTCTTAAAAACTTATCAAAAGTTTCTGCAACAGCTTTATTGGTTTCATAATATATGTGAGAATATAAATTTAAAGTAACATTTACACTACTATGTCTAAGACTTTCGGAAATGTAAGAGAACTTAAAAAAATATGCCCATGTATTAGATAAATTTATGAAAGTAGAACTTGAAGGATTTAGAAAGCATTTAAAAAATAGTAAAATAATTGCTTTTCCTAAGGCAAAACATGAAGCAAAATCTATATAGTAGGCATATTTGTAATTTTATGTAAAATGATGTATAATTATAAGTGATGAACATTGCATTTACTCCGTTCATCAGTGGGAATAAACAACATTAGAACGCGATAATTCGCAAGGAGGAAAATTATGCTTAACACTATGAGTAACTCAAAGAAGACAGACGGAACTATGACTATGTCGGAGCGCAGGCTGGTTGCAAACGCAATGGTCAAGGCTGGCCATAAAAATGTTAAGCCCGAAATGGTATGCAAGGTTCCCAACAAGTATGGTTTTGATGTCTATGTTGCCGTTGTTGGCGACGAGATTGTGGTTTATACCCCTCAGTGGACTCATAACGATGGTATGAATTTTGTCTGCTTCTAATGACTCAAAAAAGTGAAATGTATTTTTCTTTTCCTCGAAAGAGGTTTCTTTTTTTGTTAATTTATATAAATTCCATTAAAAAAATATAGATAATATCTTAAACACTTACAACACAAATGCAATATACATAATTTTGTATACTTTCAAAATTGTAGAGTTGAAAATGTTAATAAAAATAGCATAATTGCAATATATAATGGATAGAAAAAATTTTATTAATGTTATATACTTAATTTGGAGGTGGATAAAATGAATTTAGGAAATAATTTGTTTCAATTAAGGAAAAAAGTAGGATTATCACAAGAGGAAGTTGCTGAGAAATTGGGTGTAAGTAGACAAACAATTTCGAAATGGGAAACAGATGAAACTGTACCAGACATTTATCAAGCAAAAAAATTGGCAAAACTTTATAATGTATCTTTAGATGATTTAATAGAATTTGATGTAGACTTAAAAGAAATTGAACAAGTGATTAAAAATACTGATGAAGAAAAAGAAGAAAAAATAGATTGGACAAATGCATGGGGGAAGAAATACCCAATTCTTATAAAGTATCAAAAGCAAGTAAATATAGAAGAGTATGCAAATAAAATTAGAGAAATGCTTATTAAATTACAGAAAGAATATGAATTTAATAATTTAGACAGTATGCTGGTTTTAAAAGATATTTTATATCATGAGTGGAAAGATAAAAAAGAATAATAAGAAAGTAAGAAAAAATAATATTCTTATATTGATTTTATATTTTTGGTGGTGTTGATGAGTAATATTTATTATTAGGCATATATGCAAAAAAAAGATATTCCTAATACTATTTATAGTATAGTTATGGAAGGAGATATAAATAAAAAAGAATTATATCCATATTACATTAAGCTTCATAAAATACATTAGGTGATTTTATGAATTATATATATAAAAATGTATTAGAAAAAGAGCTTCTTTATGAGAATACAGTTGTTTTAAAGTATTATATAGAATATCCAAGAGTTTCTTTAAATACGCAAACAAATCGGAGCAAGAGAATTTAATGAACACAATGAAAGATTGGCATTTGAACTAGAACAAAGATGTAAAAATGAATTATATAATGAAGCAGTAGAGACATATAAATATAACAAAGAAAATGGATATCCAATTATGGTTTATGAAGTATATAGAACATTTGAAATAACTTATAATTTCAGTAATATAGTAAGCTTATATATAGATGAATATATTTTTACAGGAGGGGCACATGGAAATACAACAAGAAGATCTCAGACTTGGGATTTATTAAGAAATGATTGTATGCTTTCTATAGAATGTTTTTTTCCTAATAATCCATATTTTATAATAGATATATTAAAAGAAATAAATATACAGATATCAACTAATCCAGAAATTTATTTTGATAATACATGTAATCTAGTTATAGAAACATTTAATCCAGAAAGTTTTTATTTAGTTCCGAATGGTATTGTAATATATTTCCAGCAATATGATATAGCACCATATTCATCTGGAATAAGGACATTTAATATAGACTGTAGATAAAAATAAAGTAAAAGATGTTTTCATAATGCTAAAATTGAAAAATTATGTGAAATATGATATAATTAATATATCAAAACTTTTGGAGGTTTCATATCATGGAACGGAAATTCTTGAGGAGACTTCAAGCAAATTTCCAGAGTGTCATAATGTTTTCTATTGCTTTTGGTATTGGTGCTTATTGCGGAATAGTTGATAATCTTCTTGAAGAAGGAGGATTTGTAAGGTATCAGGCAGTTGCACTGCTTGTAGGATTTTCTGCAATAGGAATTGGCACAATTGCTTTTTCACTGTTTTATCTGATCTTTGGTAGGACAGTGAGAAAGTGTGCAAAGAAAGCTCTGCCACGAGTGATAGAAAATGTGAAGTTTGCATACAGGATTGTATGCAAGGCTCTGGAAAAAGCAAAAGACAGACATGTAACAAATTCAGGAATTGCAATCTATACACAGCAAAGTCAAATCTAGGAAACCTAAGCTAGGCTCCCATTGTGGGAGTCTAGCTTATTTGAAATAAGGTAAATATAATGGTAACAATTGACTATTTATGTAAACTGTGATATAATTAAGATATCTTTTCTTTATGGAGGTTAAAACTATGTTACGGAGATTTCTCGAAAGTCTCAAAAGACACTGCATGATGGTCTTCTTGCTGTCAGTGGCCGTAGGGATCAGTGGCCTAATCGGTTGCATGATTTGCTGGGGAATTATTAACCCTGGTGTTGTAACCAACGGCGCGATTGCAATGATGGTCATGGCAGGAGTGGGAACTGGCATGCTCTTCTTTAGCCTGGCATTTGGTCTTTTTGGAGATCAAATTATGTCTTTTGTACAAATGCTTGATGTATTTCTACAAAAGATGAGCAACAGAATAATTTGTTTCATCAATTACATTTATGAATGGAAGGAGAAAAAACGAGAAAGAAGTAGTAGACCCAAACTTGAAAATATAATAATAAGGTGGCTTGAGGAACAGGACCTGAAGACTTGGGAAAAGGAGGAGAAAGAAGAAAACAAACAACCCATTTTGGAGACTCTGGCGTGTAAATTGCAAAAATAGATGTAAAACAGAAAACTTAATTAAAAGAAAGAAGGTTGTAAGTAGCATAAGTAAAACCTAGGTTACAGTCCCCAGTTTGGGGACTGTAACCACTTTTTTAGTTATATATTGTTAAATTGATTTTTTATTGGTATAATTTGGAGATATAAGGAAGGATATAAGAAGTAATATGAAAAAAATAGTAAGAAACACATTTATATTGTTAACAATAGTTTGGATGATAATAATATTTATATTTTCTAGTCAAGAATCAGATATATCTAAAAATACTAGTTCATTTGTAACAAGGAAAGTAGTAAAAGTTATATATGGAGATATACTGAACGAAGATGAATTTTATCAAAAAGTACAAGAGTGGGACTATGTAGTTAGAAAACTTGCACATTATACAATGTATTTATGTGGAGGAGTTAGTATAAGTTCTGCAATATACACTTATGAAATAGATAAAAAGAAAAGAGTATTTATAGCACAAGGGATACGGGAGTTTTTATGCAGTAACAGACGAAATACATCAATACTTTGTTCCGCGGTAGAAGTTGCCAGATTAAAGATGTAATTATAGATTCATTTCGGGGTGTTAACTGGAATAATCTTAGTATTGATTTTACTTAATATTTGTAGTATAATTAAAAAATATATTGATAACAAAGAAAGGGGTAAAACAGTATGATAAATATAACATTAAAAGATGGAAGCAAAAAAGAAGTAGATAAAGGAATTTCAGTATTAGAACTTGCAAAGAGTATAAGTGAAGGATTAGCAAGAAATACAACAGCAGCTTTAGTTGATGGAAAAGTAAAAGATTTGAGATATATCTTAGATGAGGACTGTGAAGTAGAAATATTAACATTTGAAAATAGTTTAGAAGGAAAGAAGGCTTATTGGCATACAACATCGCATATAATGGCACAAGCAGTAAAAAGATTATTTCCAAAAGTAAAAATTGCAATAGGACCATCAATAGATAATGGATTTTATTATGATTTTGATACAGATACCCCATTTACAGAAGAGGACAAGCTAAAAATAGAAGAAGAAATGAAGAAGATAATAAAAGAAAATCTGGAGATAGAAAGATTTTCACTTCCTAGAAAAGAAGCACTTGATTTGATGAAAGACGAACCATATAAAGTGGAATTGATTGAAGATTTACCTGAAGAAGAAGAAATATCATTTTATAAACAAGGAGAATTTACAGATCTTTGTGCAGGACCGCATTTAGAGAGCACAGGAAAAGTAAAGGCTATAAAAATACTATCTTCTTCAGGAGCATATTGGAGAGGTAGTGAAAAAAATAAAATGCTACAAAGAATATATGCAATATCATTCCCAAAGCAAAGTGAAGTAGAAGAATATATAAAACAATTAGAAGAGGCAAAGCAAAGAGATCATAGAAGAATTGGAAAAGATTTGGAATTATTTATGACACACCCATTAGTAGGTTCAGGACTTCCTATGTATTTACCAAATGGTGCGATGGTAAGAAGACTACTTGAAAGATATATACAAGATAAAGAAGCAAAAATGGGATATAAACATGTATATACACCATCAATGGCAAATGTAGATTTATATAAAACGAGTGGACATTGGGATCATTATAAAGAAGATATGTTTCCAGTAATGAAGATAGATACTGAAGAATTGGTTTTAAGACCTATGAATTGCCCACATCATATGCTAATATATAAAAATAAAATGCACTCATATAGAGAGTTACCAATAAGAATTGGAGAACTTGCACATGACTTTAGATTTGAAGACAGTGGAAGTGTTTGTGGGTTAGAAAGAGTTCGTGAAATGTGCCAAAATGATGCACATCTTTTTGTAAGACCAGATCAAATAAAAGAAGAATTTAGAAAAGTAGTAGAATTAATACTTTCTGTATATAAAGATTTTGGTTTTACAGATTATTCATTTAGATTATCTTTAAGAGATAAGAATAATAAAGAGAAATACTTTGATGATGATGATATGTGGGAAATGGCAGAGAGACAGTTAAGAGACATTTTGCTAGAAGCAGGATTAAATTTCTATGAGGCCGAAGGAGAGGCTGCATTCTATGGACCAAAATTAGATGTACAAATAAAAACAGCAGTACGGACATGATGTTACAATATCTACTTGCCAACTAGATTTTTTACTTCCTCAAAGATTTGAACTTGAATATATTGGAGAAGATGGAGCAGCACATAGACCAGTTGTAATTCATAGAGCAATACTTGGAACATTTGATAGATTTTTAGCATTTTTGATAGAAGAAACAAAAGGTGCATTTCCAATGTGGCTTTCACCAACTCAAGTAAAAATACTTCTCATCACAGATAACCAAATAGAATATAGCTTGAAAATAAAAACAGAATTAGAAGAGATGGGAGTAAGAGTAGAATTAGATGATAGAAATGAGAAAATAGGATATAAGATAAGAGAAGCACAAATGCAAAAAATACCATATATGCTTGTAATAGGAGAAAAAGAAGTTGGAGAAGGTTTAGCATCAGTTCGTTCTAGAAAAGATGGAGATATAGGACAAATGAGTGTAGAAGAATTTAAAAATAAAATTAAAGAAGAAATAGAGAATTTTGAAAAATAAGTAACATTAATATAAATTTAAATTAAAGGGAGGAAAAAATATGATAGTAATAGGTGCAGATCATGGAGGATTTAAATTAAAAGAGGAAATCAAGAGATATTTTGATGAAAAAGGAATTGAATATACAGATAAAGGTACTTTTTCAGAAGAAAGTGTTGATTATCCACAAATTGCAAAAGAAGTTGCAAAAGAAGTAAGTGAAAAAAAAGCAGATATAGGAATACTTATATGTAGATCAGGAATAGGTATGTCTATGTGTGCAAATAAATTTAAGGATGTAAGATGTGCAGTATGCTATCAAGAATTGACAGCTAAATTTTCTAGAATGCATAACAATGCAAATATGCTAGCATTAGGGGCAGATTATGTTTCTGTAAATGAAGCAATATGTATAGTAAGACAATTTTTAGCAACAGAGTTTGAGGGTGGAAGACACGAAGCAAGAGTTAATCTTATTTCTGATATAGAAAAAGAGAATATGAAATAATTCTGAAAATAAATGGTATATAACATTTATAAAATCAAGTAAAAAGGCCATAACAGATACTAGAATGATTTTGGTTTTTTACTTGATTTTCTCTAACTTGATTTATTTGTTAAAAATAGTATATGTAAATTTAGAAAGGAAGTTTTGAAAATATGAGTAAAAAAGTTATATTGAGTGGTGTTCAATCAACTGGAAATCTAACACTTGGAAATTATTTAGGAGCAATAAAGAATTGGAAAAAAATGCAAGAAGATTATGAATGTCACTATATGATAGCAAATCTACATACATTAACTATAAGAAACGACCCAGAGAAATTAAGAAGCAATACACTTAATCTTTTAGCTTTATATATTGCTGCTGGAATAGATCCTGAAAAAAGTAATATATTTATTCAAAGTCAAGTTGCTTCACATGCAGAACTTGCTTGGGTACTTAATTGCTTTACTTATATGGGAGAACTTTCAAGGATGACACAATTTAAGGATAAATCTACAAAACATGCGGATAATATAAATAGTGGACTATTTACTTATCCTGTACTTATGGCTGCAGATATTCTTTTATATCAAGCAGATTTAGTTCCTGTTGGAGAAGATCAAAAGCAACATTTAGAGATAACAAGAGATATAGCAGAAAGATTTAATGGGATATATGGTAAAACTTTTAAAATTCCAGAAGCTTATATAGGAGAAAATGCAGCTCGTGTAATGGGACTTCAAGATCCAACAAGTAAAATGAGTAAAAGTTCAGTAATTCCAAATGATAGTATTTTCTTAAATGATGAACCAGATGAGATAATGAAAAAGTTCAAAAAATCAGTTACAGATTCTGAAAATATAGTAAGGTTTGATGTTAAAGAAAAACCAGGAATAAGTAATTTAATTTCAATATATAGTGCAATAACTCGGAAAAAATAGAGAAGAAATTGAAAAAGAATTTGCAGGATGTGGGTATGGAGACTTTAAGAAAACAGTTGCAGAGACTGTTATAGAAGAACTTAGACCTATACAAGAAAAATATAAAGAATTAATAAATAATCCAGATTATCTAGAAAAAATATATAAAAATGGAGCAGAAAAGGCATATTCTATTGCACATAAAACTCTAGAAGATGTATATAAAAAAATAGGGATGGTTTGGAATTAAAGAATTATAGAAAAGAAGTATTTAAAACTTCTTTCTTATATAAATGTTAATCTAATTTAAGTTTTGAGACCAAAATGTAAAAAACTTAAATTAGTAGGACAAAGGACATTAAAGTACTTTGTTCATTAGGGAGGAAAAATGTTTACAGACTATGCAAAAGTAATAATTAAATCAGGGGATCGGAGGAAATGGTGCTATAACTTTTAGAAGAGAAAAATATGTAGCAGCTGGTCGGACCTGATGGAGGTGACCGGAGGAAATGGCGGAAGCATATATTTTGTTGTAGATCCAGATTCAAATACACTTATAGATTTTAGATATAAAAAGAAATTTAAAGCTGAAAACGGACAAAATGGAAGTGGTAACCACTGTTATGGAAAGTCTCGGACAAGACTTATATGTAAAAGTTCCAAGAGGAACAATTATAAAAGATATAAAGACAGGAAAAATACTTGCAGATTTATCAAAAGAAGGACAAAAAGAACTAATACTTCCAGGAGGAAGAGGAGGAAAGGGAAATTCGCACTTTGCAACATCTACAAGACAGGCACCTAGATTTGCACAAGATCGGTGAAAAGGGAATAGAACTAGAAATAATCCTAGAACTAAAACTTTTGGCAGATGTTCGGACTAATAGGATTTCCAAATGTTCGGAAAATCAACATTTCTTTCAGTTGTTACTTCTGCAACACCCAAAATTGCAGATTACCATTTTACAACAATCATACCAAATTTAGGAGTTGCCAAAACAGAATTTGGAGATAGTTTTGTTATAGCAGATATACCAGGAATTATAGAAGGTGCAAGTAATGGGATAGGACTTGGAATACAATTTTTGAGACATATAGAAAGAACAAGACTACTTTTACACTTTATAGATGTATCAGGTCAGGAAGGAAGAAAGCCAGAGGATGACTTTTATGTAATACAAGAAGAGTTAAAGAAATATAATAAAAAACTAAGTACAAGAAAACAAATAATTGTTGCTAACAAGGCTGATGTAATGCAAGATAACAGTTTATATGAAAAATTAGAAGAAATTGCTAAAAAGGAAAATATGGAGATATTTAAGATATCTGCAGCATCAAGACAAGGTATTAAAGAACTTATGAAATATGTTTCAGAAACATTGAAGAAACTTCCAAAAGAAGAGCTAATTGAAGTAGAAGATAAAATTGTATATACATTAAAAGAAGATGAAAAAGAATTTGAAATAGAAATAAATAAAAATGAATTTATAGTTAAAGGAGCAGCAATAGAAAGATTAATGAGAAAAGTAAATATACAAGATAGAGAATCTATGCATTATTTACAAAAAAGTCTTGCCTCAATTGGAGTAGATGAAGAACTAAGAAGACTCAAAATAAAAGAAGGAGATACAGTAAAGATATTGGACTGGGAATTTGAATGGTATAATTAGTAAAAGAAAGCGCCCCCGCATTGCGGGGGCGCTTTCTAAAGGAGTTTTGCTTTGAAAATCAACCTCGTATTAAAAAATTTCCTCAAGGTGATCCTTATCAGCAAAAGTAACCTTGGAAGCCATTTCGCTGCAGAATTCAATAATGGCTTCTCGTGTTTCGTTCCGTACCTTACGGCTGAAATTCTGATTCATTGTTATGTATGGGGTATACATTATGTTGCTGAGGGGATTGATGGGACAGGCGACTGCACTGCTAAGCGGAATAGAAAGCTGAAAATACGAAAAGGGAAATTCCCTAGTCGCAATTTCGACATAGAATTCCGCTTTTTCGGGGATATCTCCAGTAATCATGACAGTCATACGCGTCACTTTTACATGGAGAGAGCCGATGTCAGCTGTGTAATCGGTATTCGGATTACTATTGTACTTTTGGCATAGTGCACATTCTTTTTGGATCTCTTCTATCCTTTTTTCCCGCTCTTCCAAGTTATCAAAAGCAGTGGGGTCGAAAGACTTCTTACTGACTGTGCTGAGCTTTGCGTTAAGAGCGCTGAGTGTGCTAGGGCTTACAAATTGCCCAATCAAAGTGATTTTGCCAGGTGGTAAATGATTAGTGCTCATGCAAAACATCTCCTTTTGTATAAATTTTGTACAAACATATTAGAATGCACATTTACATATATATTATATCATAAAATTTACATAAAATCAAATTAGATAAAAAGACACTGGTCCTGCAAAGTGCAGGACCAGTGTCTAAAAGGAGTCGCGTATGACCAATGCTGAGATAGATTACTCCATGGATACGAGGACGCTGAAGGTGCTTCCGAAGGCATACAGCCTGGAAAGGCTGCTGAAGATCCGGATGAGCTCTTCCTTAACAGCGTAGCTCAGCTGGTCTTTCATGTACCCATAGAAGTGGGAATCGATCAGGTCATAAATATCATAGGAGTCGGGAGAACTATAGGGCTCGCTGGGATCAGTAGACTCCTGGTAGCCGAGCTTGGCAGCCGGAATCATAATGAGCAGCTTTTTGCCGTCATCCGCAGAAGTGAATTCCACCTGAAAGGCGGAAGCAATGTTAACTGCGAAGAATTCCACTTTGGTAAAGCAGATATCAGCAGTTGCGGGACAACTGTCCAACTTAGCGTTCACCTTGGCAAGCAGACCATCATTGATAGACTGCTTGGAACCAGTAAAGGTAAACCAAGAGCTCAGCTCTCTGAAGAAGTTTGCCAGTACCCTTCTGGGAAGAAGATCCAAATCGGCAAACTCCTTATTGAAGCTCTCCTTGAGCTCAGATCCCTCCAAGCCGATGTCATACATCAAGGGGTGTACTTCGCTGCCCTTGATGATGAACTCGATATGCAAGTAGGCATCCCTCGAGGTAGCCCCAAAGATGGAAATAGCCATGTGGGTAATCTTGACGACCTGAGAAGGCTTGATGCGGACAGGATGAGTGTAGTGCTCAGAGATCTTATTCTCGATGATATCATCGGTCTGAGCAGAGGCGATGTTGGCGCTCTTAACAGGGCTGGGGTAGTCGGACGAGATGCAATCAGCGTAGTGCTTGGCATCCATAAGCCGGTAGTTCAGTTCCTTAAGCATCGCCGAATCAACGGAAATGCCAAGAAGCTCTGCGTGGTCCATAGTCATTGTATGAACCCTCCTTTTTTAAAATATAGTTGTCCAAACAAGGTTTGTACAACTATATTATATCACAATATTTACATAAAATCAAATCAGATAAATATTATAAAATATTTAACTTAAAAATTATTTGAAAAGAGATGGATTAGAAATTATAATAAGGATTAAAGATAATGAGGAAAGATATATTCTAGAAGGCTTGAAACTAGAAGAAACAGTGGATTTAATAGGAGTGATTAGTAAAATAATAGATACCTATGGTAAAATAAAATGTAAGTATTTTAAATATAAAAAGTAACTTATAAGTTACT
>JAAWPK010000049.1 GCA_022799935.1 Clostridia bacterium | reverse complement strand
AGTATTACTTCTGCATAAAATTTCTTGCTTTCTTCATCTTTAGCAACATTCTCTATTAGTCCTTCTGCATATCCTTGTATAAGTGAAATAGGTGTTTTAAGTTCATGTGATACATCAGATATAAATTGTTTTCTCATTTCATCTGTTCTTGACTTTTCTTCTATATCCTTTTCCAATTCTATATTTGAATTCCTAAGTTGATTTATTATTTTCTCTAGTGTCTCTGACATAGCATTTATGTTTTTACCTAAATTATTTATTTCATCATTTGAATCATTCACTCTATATTTAAGGCTAAAATCTAAATTAGATATCTTTTTTGTTATTTTATTTAGCTCTTCTATTGGAGATGTGAATTTTCTAGATACTAATGATACAAGTATTCCACTTATTACTATTGTAAAGCAACCTATCAGCATTAAGAATTTATTTGCAATTTTTACACTTTCTTGTATAGATATTATTGCAACTCTTATATGTAACTCATATCCATTATCTAATGTTGCAGAAAGCAGAATAAATGAAAGCTCTGTTTTCTTATCAATAGTTCTTTTTATTGTTACATTATCATTATCATACAATATATTTTCATTCTTTCTATTATTAATGTCTAGTTCATCTGTAAGTGATGAAAGAAAATCTCTACTTGAAGCATATATCTGATTATCTGTTTTTATTAATATATCAAAACTATTACTAAGAGCTAATTTTTCTAATGTTATTTCTATATTTGGACTATTATTAGTCCCATTGTAATATGAATTTATAGCTTCATATACTGCCATTAGTTCCTTTTGTTTTGAATATATATAATATGATTCAAGTACTGTACTATTAACTCCTACTAAAAATAGTATTATCAATACTACAATAATACATAGAGTTGCAAATAGTTTTATTCTTACACTATCTAATCTCTCTAATAATCCCTCTTTGTTTTTTTTATTACTTGATTTCAAATTTATATCCTATACCTCTCATAGTTTTTATATATTTTCCTTTTTTGCCAAGTTTGTGTCTTATCTTTTTTACATGGCTATCTATTGTTCTAGAATCTCCATAATAATCATAATTCCAAACATTATTTAATATTTTATCTCTTGATAAAGCAATTCCTATATTTTCTATCATGTATTTAAGAAGCTCATATTCTCTTAAGCTCATTTCAACAATCTTTCCATCTACTTTTACTGTTCTTCCGATCTTCATCTATTTCAATACCACCATATTCAGACACTTTGTTTTGCGTCTGACTTGTCCTTTTTAATATTGCCTCAACCCTTGCAACTAATATTTTTGGACTAAATGGCTTAGATACATACTCATCCACTCCTAGTTCAAATCCAAACAATTCGTCTTGTTCCTCTCCCCTTGCAGTAAGCATCATTATAGGGACTTTTGATGTTTGTCTTATTTGTCTTAGAACCGACCATCCATCGAGTTTTGGCATCATTACATCTAATAAAATTAAGTTGATTATTTCGTGTTTTTCATTAAATATTTCTAGAGCCTCTTCCCCATCTTTTGCCTCTATGACTTCATAATCCTTTTTGGTTAAAAAGTCTTTTATAAGTGTTCTCATTCTTTGTTCATCATCTACTACTAATATAGTGGTATTCATAGTTTCCTCCATTTCGCCTTTTTTATTGAATAGGAAAAATTGCAGATTTTGACTATTCAACAAGGTTAATTTACCTTGTACTGTGCAACAATCGTAAAGTGATTTTATACATGTGTGCGTCAGAAGCTTTGCTTGCGATAACACACAATTTTCTTATATTATATATTATATTTTGAATTTGTGTCTATATTGTGAACTAAATTTAACTATTTTGTTTAATTTTATATTTCCACTAAAATTATATCATCTCCTATGCAACGAATATTCTTCCATGGGATTTCTATTTCGTTATTTCCAGCAAATATGCTAAGTTTATTAGTGGTTCCTGGTACTATTATAGAGCTCGTGGTTGTTATTTTGATATATGGTATCATTTATAGAACTGTTACTGTTTTTACTGCCATTTGAGTGATACTCGTTTGGGAATATAATATACTCCTGCTTTGCTTGTTTGCTTAGGTTACCTTCTAGCACCATAGGCTCCCCTATTTTGAAGTATATTTCTAGTTTTATATGTTTTCTGTTTCCATCTACTTTTGATACATAGATTTTATCTACTAATAGCTTAATTAAATCTTCTATGTTTTCGTCTATATTGATTTCTTTTTCTAGTGCATTTTTTATTTGTTTCATGCTTTCTTCTAATGATGTTACATTCTCCCTTTCTTCTTTGAGTTCTTTTATTTGCTCATTATATTTTTGTATCTCTTTGTTTAACTCTTCATTTCTTTTGTAAAACTCTTCGTCTGTTACAAGATTTTTTATTGTAAGTTCTAGCAGTTTGTCTTTTTTATTTTCCGCTTCTTTTATTCTATTTTCTAAATCTTCTATATCATTTTTTATATCTTTTACTTGATTAAATTTCTTGTATTTATTTAATAAATCTTCGATTATTTCTTCTTTATTTTCTAAAAACTTGCTAAGTATTGTTTTAAATATTTCTATGAGTTCTGTTTCTTGAATAATTGGACTCTCACACTCTTTTAGTCCGTGTGTAATGTATTTACTACAAGCCCAAGCTGGCTTATTTGACCTTTTTGCACCTGATATTCTGTTAAATCCTGGCATGTATTCTTCGCCTTCGTGTTCTTTACAAAATATTAGACCACTAAATGTGTATCTATTTTTAAATACTTCCTTGTTCTCAACCTTATTCAAACAACTTTGTGATTTCTTTTCTAAAAGATTATTGCACTTTTCCCATAATTCTTCTGAAACTATTGCTGGTATGTTTTCTTTGCATTCAAATACTTGCCATTCTTCTTTTGGCATTCTTTGTGCCTTATGTAATTTGTAGTCTACTACTTTTACTGTTCCTGTTCTGTAGTAGCCTTTGTATTTAGGATTTCGTATAATTCTTCTTAAACTTTGTGATGATATTGGTGTTCCGTTTTTGCCTACATATCCTTTGTCTTTAAAATATTCTGATATTCTATAAAACCCCATTTCTCCGACTTGCATATATTTCAAATAATTCTCTTATCATTTTTGCTTCTTCTTCATGTATAACTAGCTTTCCTTTGTCTTTTCTATATCCAAATATATTGTTATTTCCGGAGAACTCTCTTTTTCTCAATAGATCTATTAAATCCAAATTTTACTCTTTCTGATAATTTTCTTACTTCATCTTGTGCAACACTCGCCATAATCGTGAGTCTAAGCTCCGAATCTGGCATAATAGTATTTATATTATCAGACTCAAAATATACCCCTACACCGTTTTCTAATAGTTTCTGGGTATAAGAAATACTGTCTAGTGTATTTCTAGCAAAACGAGTTACTTCTTTTGTGAGTATTAAATCAAATTTTCCTTTTTTGCTATCTAGTATCATTCTTTTAAACGAATCTCTTTTATTTACACTTGTACCGCTTATACCCTCGTCTACATATCCATCTACATATGTCCAGTTAGAGACTTCTTTTATATGGTTTTCAAAATAAAATACTTGATTACTTAATGAATTTAATTGTTCGTCTTTCTCGCTTGATACTCTTGCATAGTATGTAACTTTTAGCGGTAGGTCATATATGCTTTTGCCACTTGTTATTTCTCTTCTCATATTATATAAATCCATATTTTGAATCTCCTTTCTAAAAAGTATCTTTATAGGTACAATTATTATATCACTATTTTTGTTATATTTCTATACTTTCTCCATTTCTTTATTAATTTCTCTTAACAATTCATCTTGTACATCTTCATATGTTTCTCTATTTATAACTTTACTTTGAAATAACTTTTTATTTAGTATTAATTCTATCTCTAACTTGACTTGTTTTGGAGATGTTATCTGTCTTTCTTTCATAAGTTATCTCACCTCTTGTTTTAATTAATATTCAAGTTAGATTAATCTATTCTAAATTATCAACTCCCTTCTTTTTATTTTTAAGCAAACTAAAAACAAGCTATTTATCTTTTAAATAAATGCTTGCTTTTAGTTGATTTTTTGGAACAGTATTTTGAATACAACTATGCTAAGTATCTTTTTGACATTTCAATCGAATGTTGCCATTGCAAATGCCTTAAATACTCTAGTTCGTAATCTTCTTCTCCCTTCAAAATTTCTGTCCTTAACTTTCGGTTTGTCTTTTTTCTTTCAAGATAATTTTTATATTTTATCTCACTTCTTATTATCTTTTCCTTTTTATAGTTAGGATGTCCTTTTAAAACTTTTGATATATATTGAGGACTTATTCCTAATTCTTTTGCTATACAAACGCAGTTAAAGTTTTTCTCAAAATACAATTCGCAAATTTTCTGCCTCTTGCTGTCTGTTTTGATTACCTCCTCTCATAAAAATAGTAATCAACAATTATTATTCCTTTCGAAAATTTGACTTTCTTTGTATTTCCATTCATTTTTTTATAGACTCTTTAAGTCATTTTGTATTTACCTTTGTTGTTGATAGATTTATTGTACTACATCTTTTTATAAAATGCAATATGTATGGGCAAATTTTTTCAAATGCTTATTTTTCAATAGTTTGAAAGTTACAAAATATGTTCAATAGCTTTATTATTCTTATTTCCTTTTAAATATTCCTTTTATTATATTAAATATTTTTTGATACCATTTTTGTTCATCAATAACTGCTATACTCTTTTCCTCTGTTTGCACTTTTTGTTCTTCTTTTTCTTGCCTTTTATTCTTAAATATATTATCTGGATTATATTTTTCTCGTAGTTCTTCTTCAAATACTCTTAATGATTCTGCATCTCTTGCCTTTAATTCTTTTCTTTCTTTTTCATCGCACAAAAAGTCTCTATATATTAGAGCTAAAATAATTATAGTTTCTTCTTTCAATGGGCATTCATCTATTGGCTCACTTATACTTGGAATGTAACTATCTGCTCTTTCCCTTTTTATTATTTCTTTGAATTTCTGTGGAATTTTATTTGATAATGTATTTGGCATTATATTTAATATTTCATATACTTCTGAAAAAGCCTCTTTATATTCTTGTTTCAAAATTTCTCCTCCTATTTTTCTGTATCTTCAATATTCATACTTCCTGTTCTTTGTGCTTCTTTTTGTTTCTCTGCCAATGATACTGCTTGTACGATTTCTCCTTGTTTTTTAGAATATCCTTCTATTTCAGTTACTCTATCACTAATTCCTTTCATAGCTCCCATCCATTGCACTTCTTGTGTCGTTTGTTCTTGCCCTTCTAACACTTGGTCTGTATTTTCGTCATTCCCTACTTCATCTCTAAAAGATTCTTCTTGTGTACGATGCTTTTGTTTCTGACCTCTATTTTGTTCATTTTGTCTATTATCCATATAATCTTTGAAATATGAGTTTATTCTATGTGGTGTTTCTGATAAATGAGTCGCATATCCAGAGTATTCACGCATATCACTTGCTAATTCTCTTAAAGCGACTTCATCTCCTCTTGCTTTTGCTTCTGCAACCGCTTTCATATGTTCATCAAATTCTCTCTTATCCATATAGTCTTTAAAATATGAGTTTATTCTAATTGCTTTTGATAAGTAATTTCCATGTCCAGAAAGTCTATACATCTCATCTGATAATTCTTTCAACGTATCTTTATCTCCTCTTGCTTTTGCTTCTGCGACTTCTTTCATATGTTCATCAAATTCTCTCTTATCCATATAATCTTTAAAATATGGATTTATTCTAGTTGCTTTTGATAAGTAATTTCCATGTCCAGAAAGTCTATACATCTCATCTGATAATTCTTTCAACGCATCTTTATCTCCTCTTGCTTTTGCTTCTGCAACTGCTTTCATATGTTCATCAAACTCTTGCTTAAACATATCTGCTTCTTGTGTTGTGTTTTTTGTTAGTGGTGTGCTTTTTGTTTCATTTTCAGTTTCTTCTGCACCTCTTTCTGCTTCCTCTTCTGTTCTTCTTTCTTTGTGAATACTTTTTACCACCTCAATATATTTTTCTGCTTTTTCTTCGGTCATTTTACCTCTTTGTAGTGTTCTTTTTAACAAATCATATTCAAAGCCACTTTCTATTCCTTTTTTATAGATTTCTTCTTCAATTGTATCAAGTTGTTGTAACATTTCTTCTTTACTTGTTTCTCTACTTTCTAAAATTGTCAATAATAACTTATTAGTTTCGTCTTCTAATGCCCCTCTTTCTAGCATTTTTCCTCTATCTTTAAGTAATTCTTCAAGGTCTTTTCTCGTTCCATCTTCTCTATATGCAACCCTTAATATTGGATATTTTGCCAAAGTTGTCTCTGGAGATTTTTCTAATGTATCTCTAACTATATACTCCATTGTCATATGTACATCTTTTGCACCGAATCTTTCCTTTTCCAAGATTTCTGTCACTTGTTTGCGCTTTTCTTGTATATGCTTCTATAGTTTCTTCTGTTTCCTTTTCATCAAATAATTCATATACCTTTGGTTGATAAATTCTTAACATTTGCATTGCCATTTTTAATCCATTAGCTTCTGCACTATTTTCTTTTATCAAATATGAATAATTATCATTATAGAATTTGGGCATTCTCCTTCTGGTAACTGTTTCTAGTGCCATAAGATATCCTTGCTCTATATTTGCAGCACTTGTATTTTCTAAATTTTCTTTACTCATTAAAGAATTTTGAGTTGCATGAACAACTTCATGTACAATTGTCTGCAACCCTCTACGAAATTTAATAGGATCATTACTCATAAGTTGCTCTACTACTTTTGCTGAATATGTAATTTCTTGCCCATCTTCTGCTTTATCCAAACAGACTGCTTGGCTCTTACCTTTTGTTTTTTCGTATTCTTCATTTTCTAAAACGCTAATATCAACTTGCTCCGAAAGCAAACCTGTTTTTTCGTAAATATTCACATTATATTTTGCAAAAAACTTTGTCAAATATATGGCTTCACTTCTATCAAATCTACCTATTTTATATTTCATTAAATGTATTGTTGCCATTTGACACAAAAATTCATCTGTTTCATTTCGTAAATCCATTGTATCTATGTTCTTTTTGCAAAATTCAACAACTGCTTGTACATCAGCCATTGTTGCATTATTATTATCGAATTTTGCTTTTAATTCTTCTTTTTCACTTTTCTTCTGTTCCATTAGTTTTCTCTCCATAAATTTTATATATTATTAATTTTATATTATTTTTATAAAAAAGTCTATATTTTTAACAACATTTTTACCCACATCCATAATCAATCTTGAACTGTAATTCACTATCTGAATAATACTCTGTTATTGCATTATAGATACAACTAATTATAAAGTTTGTACTATTTTTTATTTGCACATCTGCTTTCAAATAGTTTAGTTTATCAAAAGCATAAAAAATAATAGAGCTATTTAGCAAGTACATCCTACTTCTAACATTTTCTTGTGGTAATATAGCATGTCCTATCTTTAGATTATTTGAGTAATACATGATGTCCAAAGCATTTTCTATAATGTTTCTCTGTCTTTCATCAAATAAGCTCAATTCACATTTTTGCTTTATATACTCTAAAGTCTCTTGTTCCAAACTTAACTGACTAACTTCTATTTCTTTATTCTTATTTTTTATATTATCTTTCTTTTTAGTTCGTATATTCGCTGTATCAGTATTCGTATTTTCGCCTATATAATAATCTGCTTTTATCTGATTATTTAGTCGTATATCTTCCGCTTCTAAATTATTATTTATATCTCCATACTGTTTTTCTTCATGTTCTATTTTACCAATATAAATTAAATTTGGTTTCCCAAAACCTTGCTTTTCTTCTTTTATAAGACTACTTTCTCTTAATTCTTTAAAAGCTCTAGTTACTGGTTTATCACTTAAGTTCAATTTGCTTTGAATTTCTTTTCTAGTATATATTAAATATATCTCTCCTCTTTCATTTATCCATTTGTTTATTTTTGATAGATTCATTCTATTTAATAAAAACGAATAAATAACTTTTGCTTCTATACTTAAACTCTTGTATTTCTCATTGTCAAATAATTCCTGTGGCATTTGGTAGTATGTATGTTCTAATGTTTCATTTATCTTATACAGTTTCATCTTCTTCACCTCCAGCATCTCCGCTTTTGGCTAATAATTCGTTTATTTTTCTTCTACTTAAACCTTTATACTCACATTCAGGTAAATATTGTTTTATAACATTTTCGTGTTCTTCTAATCCAAATATGTATATTGTTTTATGCTTATCATTTTCATTAAAATAGTAATGTAGCCTTGCTAGCATTTCCATATCTATTAATGGCATTATTACAATATAATTATTATCATCTAATTTTAAGTCGGCAAATTTAAAATCTGATAACTCTACCTCATACATTTCTTTAATCCTTAGGTATATACTGTGTCTTACTTTATAATTATTTCTAATTAAAAATTTTCCATATTCATTATATGGAACTAAAATTGTATGTTTATTTCCAAAGTAAAAACCTTTTTCATATAACACTATCTTATCTATATCATTTGTAAATATCATTGCACTTGCATATCCATTTTCTTTTCTTATATCATAATATATTGATTTAATGTATTTATCATCTTTTCCCTCATAAATGGCATATACTAAAAATTCATTTTGACTGTTATATTCTAATTTTCCAATATACCTTCTTGAATGAGTTGTTGGTTCATCTTCCTTCTTCATGTTCCAACTTGGTATAAAATTCAAGTTATCTTGTATGAGCGAACTTGCTATATCACTTATAACATTTAATCTTTCTATATTATTTTCATTTCTGCAATGTTCTCTTACCTCAAATCCATTCTCTAATAAATATTCTTTTCCTTTTATCCCAAGTGTTATATATCTATGTTTTAGTCTCCTAATATAATTATATTTTGCTAGTGCTACCATCCTTTTCTCTTGATACGTTACTGTTTCATATATATACCTTGTATTATCTAACGATATAATCTTATACTTTCCTAAAAATATCAATAATTCTATATCTCTATTCTGTAATCTTATTCCTTCTCTCATATTAAAAATCACCTCTTCCTAATTTGTTCACTAAATTATCACCCTTTAATCTATCAAAAAATTGCACCTTCGTAGAGGCAACATATTGTATATGTTACCTCTACTCTAGACATTTTTTTATTCTGATTTATGCCTAAACTCTTGTATTTTGTTAACTTTAAGCATAAAAACACCATAGCAAAATTTTTCTTTATTTTTTCGTTAAAATTTTGCTATGTCTGTATATACTTTTTCTCCTACTTTTTTATCAATTATTCTTGTAATTTCTTCTGCCGGTAATACATAAACTTCAGTATGTGGTTCACATGAATAATATCCTTGCACAAAATAACAAGAACAATTTATATTATCATCTCTTATAATTCTTCCATGTATTAGTCCATCATGAATCGGTTTGATACTTCTATTATCTGCATCCCATATGGGTTTATTATCATATATCTTTATAATTACAATAGCAAATTTATCATAAAATAAGCCTTCATATTTTCTTACATTCCAAGAAATATTACTCATTATTCGCTTTTGCGTATAACTTATACCTTGCTTTATTTTTGGTAATGTTTCTGGAATATATATCTTTAAAATATCATCTTGTAATTCCACTTCGTATTCCTCACCTATACAGTTAATTGCTTCTCCACCACCAAATTTTATAAATAGATTTTCTTGCTCTACTGCATCATACATATCCATTCTTGCTTTTTCAAATTTGCAAAAATATCTTTCTAATTCTTCATCCTTTACTTCTTCTTTTGTTTTTAATAATTTATTACTTATTTGTTCGATTTCTCCAATCGAATCTAGAATTCTTTGATTTATCATAAAATCATCCTCGCTTTCTTTAATTAATTTTGGGTATAAAAATAGAAGGCACACAATTGTCCTTCTATTTTTTATTTATCGTTTTGCCAATGTCAGCAAAATGTTATTTTTAGGTATCTTTAAATTGTTTTAAATATTCATCCACTAGCTGGATTAACTCCTTAGCAGTTTCTATTTGTATAGAAGTTATCTCATCACTTGGTTCATATTCTTCATCATAATCACTATCTTCTCTTACTCTGGATGCTAATACAATTTTTCTCCCAATCTTTCTTGGAAATTTTTCTGTTTTGACATAGTTTTGGTTAAAATACGCAAGTACGTCTTTATGTCTTTTAAAATCAACTCTTTCCATTGCAAATACTGCTCTAATTGCATAAAATATAGAATAATATGCTCTATTATTCGCAGCAAGTAATTTGCCATCTTTATATAATCCTTCTGCTGTTTCACATTCATTTTTAGCTCTTTCTAATCTATATAAAGCTAAATCTATACTTTCTCTCTCTTTCATTTAATTACCACTCCTTCGTTTTCAATGTTCATGTAAAATGGCTTAACATTGACCCATGAATTGAAGTTATCTAAATTTCTTATAAGTGGCGATATAACAATTCCTTTGTCTATTTCTATATCTGCACATTTTTCCCATATTAGCAAACTATATTTGCTAATTTCTTCTGGTTCTAAATCTGTTAAAATCATTATATCTATGTCAGAACTTTTATTATAATCTCCTCTTGCATAGGAACCATATAATATTATCTTTTTTATTCTATTTCCTAATATTTGCTTCACTTCTTCTATAAATTCGTTAAGAATCTTTTGAGTAGCATTTGGCATAAATATCACCTCTTATTTTTAAGTATATCATATATTTCACAATTTTCATAGTATTTTAGTAATATTTTCAGCTACCATTCTTCATTTGTTAATAGTTTACAATACTACTCATTTTCACTTTTCAAATATATTATACCTATTTCCTTAAGTAGTTTAATAAGCTCAATTATTGTTGATACTTGTGTTTTCTGGGAGAATATCATAGCAAATCTTTTATGCTTTTCTAGACTTCTAGGATAATTGGTCATTACTAATGTCAGTATAAAATCTACATCTTTATACTTATATCTTGTAGTACTACCATCAAAAAACTTTATGTCTTTAGATTTTTTTATAATTGATGATACTTTTATCTCGTCCACTATAAAGTCAAACTTACTATTCAATATAATATTAATGTAATGTGTTTCTTTATCTTGATAATTTTCTTTTATCATTTCTTTTATCGTACCAAATATATTAACAAATTCATCAATATTTATCAAAATTTCAATTTTATCTTCATTAGTTTTATCTATTTTTACTCCTGTAGTCAGTAAGCTATTTTTAGTGCAATTGTATACATATCCATTCTTTTCTATTATTTCTTTACACTTGTCAAGAGCATTATCAGCATTTATTTCTATTTTCTGTTCATTGTTACCTTTTATATAGCTTGATATAGTAGTTTCAATATGGTCAACAATATTGCTCACTTCATTTATAATTTTATTATCATCCATTAGTGCAATGAATCTATTATAATCTTTAGCAACCATATCCTCTTTGAACGTAGTGTCAAATTCATCATTTATAATTTTAATACAATTATTCATACTTTCAAATGAATTTATATTAAACCCTTGAAGTAAATTAAGAGGTGGTCTCATTTTATTTATATCTATTCCTATTCCAATTGGTATTACTTTTATCCCCTTTGAATATGCATATCCAGCCTCAAAATAAATCCAGCTTGATTGTACTGAATGGCTTGTTACAAAAACGAACATTACTTTTGCATTATTTAATCCATCTTCTATTTTATGTATCCAATTAGTTCCAAAAGGAATACTTTGTCCATCACTTGATAAAAAAATACTAAAAATGTTATTTGTTTTTTCCATTAGCAATTTTTGAAAGTAATTCACGATCTTCTGTAGTCAA
>JAAWPK010000048.1 GCA_022799935.1 Clostridia bacterium | reverse complement strand
TTTTAAATCATATTTTAATAATTTTCCTAACATTTAAAATACCTCCTAAATACATCATCAATTGAAGAATTCTCTTTGCTTCGTAATTCATCTGCAGAAGATGTTAAAATAATTTCTCCATTATCTATAAATATTACTTCATCTAATATTCTTTCTATATCTGCAATTAAATGTGTTGAAATTATTACACTTGCTCCTTCACTAAAATTAGAAAGTATTGTATCTAATATATAATCTCTTGTTGCTGGATCTACTCCTCCGAAGAGGTTCATCAAGTATATATAGTTTTGCATTTCTGCTCATAACTAATATTAGTTGTAACTTTTCTTGCATACCTTTTGACATTTTAGAAATTTTCTTGTTTATATCTAAATTCAAATCCTTTAAAAGTCTGATTGCTTTTTGAGAATCAAAGTTTGTATAGAACTCTTCAAAATATTTTACAACTTGTTTTATAGTCATATCTTTATCTAGATATGTTCTTTCTGGTAAACATGCAATACTTTCTTTTGTGTCTTTACTAGGTTTTTTCCCTTCTATTAATATTTCTCCACTTGTAGGTGTTAATAAATCATTTGCTAACTTAATTAGTGTACTTTTACCGAACACCGTTTCTACCAAGTAAACCTATTATCTTACCTCTTGAGATTTTCAAATTAATATCTTTTAGAATAGGTATTTTATTGAATTCTTTATATAAATGATTACATTCCAATAATTCCATTATTTATTTCCTCCTAACTCCTGCAAGTATGTTACAGCCTCTTTGTAGGTTATACCAATATCTTTCATATCATTCAAATATTTCTTTACTTTTTCTTCTGCGAGTTTTGTTTTTAATTTTGCAATTAACTCTTTATTATTTGTTACAAATTTTCCATTAGTTCTTTCTGTAAAAATTAGTCCCTCACTTTCAAGTTCTGATAAAGCCTTTTGCATAGTGTTAGGATTAACTCTTGTTGTAAGTGCTAGCTCTCTTACAGAAGGTATCCTTTCTCCTTGCTTTAGCTTTCCAGAAACTATCTCAACCCTGAGTTTTTGAGCCAATTGAACATAAATTGGTCTTTCATTATCAAAAATATAGTCCACAATTTTTTCCTTTCCATCATTGTATTACTTGCATAATACAATGATACTATAATTGCTTGTATTTTGTCAATATATTTTTTTAATATTTAATTTTTATAATGTACTATTTAAAGATAAATAATATAAATTCAGTATTCATAGTACTTTAGAGTTGTTTACCTAACTATAAAACTCAGAAACAAACAAGACAAGTAAGTATAAAATATACTCACTTGTCCTTTAAAATTTACATTAAATAAATTCTACATTGCTTCTTTATATAATCTTATGAAGTCTTCCTTTGTAACTTCTCTTGGATTACCTGGCTTGCAAGGATCTTCCATAGCTTTATTTGCAAGCATTTCTAAATCTTCTTCTTTACAACCTGTATCTTTTACAGTTATTGTAACTCCACATTCTTTAGATAATTCTTGTATTTTCCATACAAATGTATTTATTACATCTTGGTCATTTAAATATCTTGCATCTTCTCTTCCTATATGGCATAAAATTTCTCTAAATCTATCTGCACATACTACTCCATTAAATCTCATAATTGTTGGAAGTAAGATAGCATTTGCTATACCATGAGGTGTATCATATACAGCTCCTAATTGATGTGCCATTGAGTGAACTATTCCAAGACCTACATTTGAAAATCCCATACCTGCAATATATTGTGCTAAAGCCATATTCTCGATAGCTTTTGGGTCTTTTTCATTTACTGCTTTTGGTAAATTTTCAAATATTAATTCTATTGCTCTTAAATGGAACATATCTGACATCGTATTATGTGCTTTTGTAATATATCCTTCAACTGCATGTGTTAAAGCATCAAGTCCAGTAGAAGCTGCTGTCATTTTTGGTAATGATTCCATAAGCTCTGAATCTACTATTGAAAGCACTGGAATATCGTGTGGATCAACACATACCATTTTTATTTTTCTTTCTTCATCAGTTATAACATAGTTTATTGTAACTTCTGCTGCTGTTCCATGAGTTGTTGGAAGTGCTATAATAGGTAATCCTTTATTTGCTGTATTTGAAAGTCCATTTAAAGAAATTACATCTACTCTATCTGGATTAGTCATAAGTATTGATATTCCCTTTGCTGTATCTATTGCAGAACCACCACCTACAACTACTATTGAATCTGCATTTATTTCTTTACATATTTCATACCCATCTAATACATTTTGTATTGTTGGATTTGGTTTTATTTCTGAATATAATGTATAATCTATTTTTGCATTATCTAGAATTTTTGTTACTTTGTCTATTAGTTTGCATTCTACTAGTCCTTTATCTGTTACTAAAAGTATCTTTTTAAATCCTCTTGAGTTTATCTCTGTTGGTAATTCTTCTCTTGCTCCTCTCCCGAAAATTGATGTCTCGTTTAAAACAAATTTTTCTGACATAAAAATTCCTCCTTAGTTTATTATGATATAGATATAATATCACAATAAAATTTAATTAGCAAGCAAATATCTAATTCAATTTTAATTTACTTTTTTTATTTGCTTATTTTCTAATGGAAGTAATTTTATAGTATATCCCATAATTTTTTTAATCTTTATTAAAGTATTAGTTGAAGGTGAATGAGTTTCACTTTCTATCCTAAAAATTGCAGATTACTTTATTTATAGCTTCAATAGTCGCTTTTATTTTTTGTACATATAAGCATAGTTTGTTTCTATTATAAAAATAACCCAAAACGCCCTTTTGCATAGGGCGTTTTGGGTTATTGATATAAAGTAGAGAAATTTATTCTCGATTAACCCTCTGCCATAGTTAATCACCCATATACTTGGATTACTTTATTTCAAAATCATCGTTTTGGAATTGTAAGTTGTAATTTGTAAACACTTCCTAGAGGTGTGTCACTGATACCAGATCCTATTACATCCAACAGTACATCTTCTTCACCATATTCTATTGATTTCTGATACACCAAAGCAGCGACTCCTGGAACACTTTCATCCATATTCATTTTTACCAGTAGTATTTCCTCTTTAGCACTATCTTTTAGACAGACATCTATATTGGAATGACTACCTATCTCCACGCCACTTAGGACATCAAAAAACCATTTTGCACTATATGCCCCTTGAGAATAGTTGGAATTCAGCTCATCCTCTTGATAGTTTGATACTTGTGCTGGAATTGTAAAGCGTAATTTGCAGACTTGTCCAATTGGAGTATCGCTTATGCCGGTACCTATTACCCGCAAAAGTAGTGTCTTCGTATTGTTATCTACCATTTTTTGGTACACTGCTGTAGCAACACTGGATACACTCTTTTTGCTGTTCATATCGATCGACAAGAGCTTTTCTCCATCCTGCTCCAAATGCACATCAATGTTCGAATGGTTTCCTATCTCCACCGAATTAAGGATATTAAAAAACCACTCTTCGCTATAAGGAACTGCTCCCAAAACATTGTTAACATTTTCAGCAGACTGAGTTACCTGTTCGTCTTTTGCTGTTTGTTCTGGTGTACTTGTCGCCTTGTTTTCTGTCTCATCTGTTCTTCCGCTAGCGAGCGACAACACAAACAGGAAAATTAGAACAATAATCCAACTGTTGTCCGAGTTCTTCTTCATGTTTTAATTCCTCCAAAAGTTTGTTAATAGCAGAGTGAAGTCTTTGGTATATTTATATTATATCATAAAACAGCAAAAAAAACTAGTTTTATGTACATACACAAGTAGAGAAAATAAACAAAACAATGAAGGAATTTATTTCAAAATAATGTATAATATTTTAGGCACAAATATTATTATTCCTATAACAGCTGAAACAATTGATAAAACAAGCACAGCTCCTGCTGAAATATCTTTTGCAATTTTCGCTTTCTCATTCTTTTCTGGCATAGCAATGTCAACAACTGTTTCAATTGCTGTATTAAATAGCTCTCCTGCTATTACCATTCCAAAAAGTACAATACATATAAGCCATTCATATACACTTATCTTTAGTAAAACTCCTACAAGTATAACAAAAAGCATTATTATTATATGTATTTTCATGTTTCTTTCTGTTCCAAATGAAGACTTTATTCCTTCGAGAGCATATTTAAAACTATTTACTATTTTTTTAGTTTCTGTTTTTATTTCTTCTTTATTTTCTAATTTCATACGCTTTTATCTCTTTCCATAATAATTTTATTAAATGTACTTATATATATAATTAGATAAGGAATTGCAAGTAAAAATCCTGCTAATACATCACTTGTATAGTGTACACCTAAATAAATTCTACTAATTCCTATGAATACTATAAGTAGACTTAGAATTGTAATTAAAGTCCATTTTATATGTTTGTTTTCTATATTTTTGTATATGAAATAAATTATAAGTCCATAAAATGCAAGACTCACCATTGAATGACCTGATGGAAGACTATATCCGTACTTCGTCAATTAGCCTATTTCCAATAGGTCTTGGTCTTTGAAGTATATTTTTAAGTGAAAAATTCAAAACGGCAGATATAGGTAAATTTAGTGCAATTGCAACTCCTATATTTTTCTTTTTTATTATTATACAAGATGTGATAGACATTAATAGTAGACAAAGTGGTCCTCCAAAATTAGTTATAAATTTTAGTAAAGGTGTTGATAAATTAAAAACAGAAAATTTATACACAAACTCATATCCCAAAATATCTAGACTTTCAATTTCATCATCAAATACATCTTCAACAATTGATAAAAAACATATTATACATATAAATAGAATAATCCATTTTAAATTTTTATATAAGAACTCTTTTATTTCTTTAGTTTTAATATTCATTTCTTACTCCCTATTTAACATCGCTAATTTGATTTTGTGCTATTTTTTCAAGTTCTTTTTCTATTCGTTCAGCTTCTTGATTCAATTCCTGTTTTAAAGCATTTTCATCTAATTGATTTTCATTTATTTTTCTTTGTTTACTTTCCTGATTTTTCTTTTTTATTTCTTCATATATGTTTTGTTCTTCTTTATTTGAAACAATTTCACTTTTATTAGTGAATATTATAATTCCTATTATTACAATAACTAAAACAATTCCTAATTTTTTTCCCATTTTTCTTCTCCTTAAGAATTTATATAAAAATATTACCATACAAATAATATTTTTACAATAGGACATTTACCTTTCATAATCCAATAAGTCTCCTGGCTTGCATTCTAATACTTCACATATTTTTTCAAGAGTAGAAAATCGTATGGCTTTTGCTTTATTAGTTTTAAGTATAGAAAGATTAGATGGAGTAATACCTACTTTTTCAGCTAATTCTCCAGAGGACATTTTTCTTTTAGCTAACATTACATCTATATTTACGATAATTGGCATTTTCATTTTTCCTTTCTGTTACTAAATCATTAAATCGTTTTCTTCTTTATATTCGATAGCTCTTGTATATATTTCATTTAAAATTCTAATACCTATTCCAAATACAAAAAATACTACTGAAAATATAAGAACTAATATTTCTAACAACATAGTTGCTAATGAATCAAAATCAACATATCTATGTAAAGTAATTCCCATTGCAACTAATCCGATTAAATATAACGCTCCAATTATAATTGACAATTTTGATACTATATCTAAATATTTAATATTTTCTTTTTCAAATATTTTACCTTTCTTCAAGTTTTCAAAAGTTTTTATAAATTGATATATAATAAATAGTGCTACAATTCCAGTTAAAAGAAGTACAATAATAAGAATTGTAATTAATATTACTTTTGGAAAATAATATTTTAACATTGTATAACTATTATATTCAAAATATAAGGTAAAACAAGAAAATAAGAAAGCAATAAATTCTATTAAAGCAATTATTAAGAATACTGCTTTTAAAGCTTTTTCTACCTTTGAGGAAAGACTCTTTTCTCCTAAAATTTTCATAATATAAACTCCTATCTCTATTTTGAATTAGTATATACCTTGTTTTTTCGTATGTCAATATTTTTTTGTTGTTTTTCAATAATAAAAAAAGAGATATAAGTTTTACTAAAACCTATATCCCCTTTCTTTTATTCTGTTCTTAGTGCTATTACAGGGTCTTTTTTACTTGCAAGCTTTGCTGGGATTAATCCAGCTATGCTTGTTAGTAGTACACTAAGTAGAACTAATATAACTCCTGCAACTGGTGGCACTTTAGTTATTATTACTACATCTGTTAGTGAATATATTATACTGTTTATAGGAAGTGTAAGTAATACTGTTATACCTATACCAATTAGTCCTGAGATTAATCCTACTATCATTGTTTCTGCATTAAATACACTTGATATATCTCTCTTTGAGGCACCTATTGCTCTTAAAATACCTATTTCTTTTGTTCTTTCTAATACTGAAATATATGTTATTATTCCTATCATTATTGAAGATACAATTAGAGATATTGCAACAAATGCAATTAATACATAGCTTATGATGTCTATAATCTGATTTACAGACTTCATCATTACTCCAACCATATCTGTATAGTTGATTGTATTTTCTTCTTTTCCATCTTCTTTTTGTTTTCTGTTATATTCTTCTATTGCATCTGCAATAGCATCTTTTTCTTTAAATCCTTTTGGATAAATGCTTATTTCAGATGGACTTTCTAAATCTATTGCTCCTAATCTTTGCAAATTCTTTTCATAACTTGCATTTTTATTTTCTGTATATGCTTCCATAAGTGCAGCTATCTCTTCACTACTTAATTTACTCATAGCCATTTTTTGTTCATTTGATAAAGAATTATAGTCAAATGTTTTATCATCCCCTTCTGCTGGGAATTCTAATCCTGAAAATACACTTATTTTTTCATTTTCTTTTTGTTCTTTTACTATTTCTGACTCATTTGATCTATTTATTACATATTCTTTTAAATCCTTTGTATATCCAATATATCCTGGCATTCCTGATATCATTGCCTGTGCATTTTGTCTTATTATTCCAACTACTTTAATTTCTTCAGCATTTGCAATCTTCTCTTTCATGTATTCTTCATCTTCTGACTTATCTAGCCAAATACCATTTTCTTTTTTATAATAATCAGAGTTTAAAATAATCTTATATGTTAAATTTAAAAGTTCTTCATAAGTATATGATGTGCTTTCTCCAGTTTCTATTTTCTCTCCTTTTAATATCTTATCCATTTTTTCTTCAAGTTCCTTTTGGTCTTTTAATCCGAAGAGTATATAGTGTATAGTCACTTATTTCATTATCTTCTCCCACTGTTAAAACCACTTCATTATAGTTTTCAGGCCAATGTCCAGCAAGTAAGTCATATTGTGTTTTTAAAAGTTCAGGATTATCTAAAAGTTCTATCCATGCATCATACTGATTCATTGAAAAGCTTGAGCCAGCCATAGACATTATACCTGAATTATTATGAGCGTCAATCATATCTCCCATTCCCATTGCTTTCATCACTGTGCTTGGGTTTGTTTTTACAATTCCATTATCTGTATCTGATTTGTATAAATTTAAATTCAAATCATACCCATATTCAATTGCATTACTATTATTTTTTATACCATTGTCTGTTTCTTCAATATATTTCTTTAGCTCTGATAGATTATTTGTTTGTACTTTATTAGATAAAGTAGTCATTAATTCATTCATAATATCTGCTGAGTATACTTTTCCGCTCTTCCTTGTTTTCTACATTACTATCTATTTCTCCCATCATCGCTTCCATCATACTTGTCATATCTATTGTAGAATCCTCTATTGTTATTGGATAAGAAGAAAGAGTATCTTCTTCTACTTTGTTTATGTAATCCTGTATACCAGTAGATATTGCAAGTATCAAAGCTATTCCAATAATTCCAATACTTCCTGCAAATGATGTAAGTATTGTTCTTGCCTTTTTAGTCATTAAGTTATTCATACTTAATCTGAATGCAGTAAAGAATTTCATAGATGTTCTTTTAAATTTTCCGATTATCTATCTTTTCTTCTTTTTTGTTTTCTACTATTGGATTAGAATCCTCTGTTATTCTACCATCTAATATCTTTATAATTCTACTAGAATATTTTTCAGCAAGGTCTGGGTTATGTGTAACCATGATAATTAGTTTATCTTTTGATATTTTTTTAAGTATTTCCATTACTTGTACACTTGTCTTTGTATCTAGTGCTCCGAGTAGGTTCATCTGCTAATATTATATCTGGATTATTAACTAGTGCTCTTGCAATAGCTACTCTTTGCATTTGCCCACCTGATAATTGGTTTGGTTTTTTATGTATTTGCTCTTTTAGTCCAACATCTTCTAAAGCTTTTATTGCTCTTTCTCTTCTTTCCTTTTTGGAAACTCCAGATATTGTTAAAGCAAGTTCCACATTTGAAAGTACTGTTTGATGTCCTATTAAGTTATAACTTTGAAATACAAATCCTACACTATAATTTCTATATGCATCCCAGTCTCTATCTTTAAAGTCTTTTGTAGATTTTCCGATTAATTATAAGGTCACCTGATGTATATCTATCAAGTCCACCTATAATATTTAAAAGTGTTGTTTTACCACAACCACTTTGCCCTAAGATAGATACAAACTCAGACTCTCTAAATTCAATATCTACACCTTTTAGGGCTTTTACTTCTTCATCCCCACTTATATATACTTTCGTTATATTTTTTAATTTTAACATATTTATAAAACTTCCTTCTTATACATTATATATCAATTTACATTTTAGCATTACTCCTTTTTCAAGTCAATGTTTTAATTTATCTATTCACAAAAAGTTTACAAAATGATAAAAAGCAACTAACTCTCCTAACAAACAAGAAGAGTGGATAAATACCCGCTCTTCTTGTTAGAACTGTTGCTACTTGAGACACTTTTAGAATCTGCTGCTTGATCACTGTAATATGAACAAAATATCATAAGAACCATTTTCTCATCCAATTTGCATAGCAAAATGAAGGCTTTTAAGCCTTCATTTAATTTATCATTTCATTATATATTTTGTTTATATCTGTTTCTTCTTTGTATTTATTTTCCATAGGACACATTCCAGTTTTATTATTATTTATAATATAGTCTACAAGATTTTCATATTCATATTTTACATTATTTTCTTTTAATATTGGAATTGCATACTTGCTCATAACCTTAGCAAATATCTCTTTTACTCCTGCAACTATTAGTATTGAAGCTGCAAGCTTTCCGTATCACTTTATCTGCGATTATAGCTCCTTTTAGTGTATTTTTATCTTCTTTTAGTATGTCTTTTATATCATTTATCCTATTTTGATAATATTCCTTTATTTCGCCATTTTGATAACACACAACAAGTGAAGCTTGTTTTTCTTCTAAAACATTTTTAACTTTTTCTAGATTAGTCATTTAATTTTAGTCCTTCTTTAAGTGTTTTTGAAATAATAGGTACTAAAGCTAATTGTATTGCAATTCCTGGAAGTCCTGCTATGATACTTTCCATAACTGATATTCCATAAGTTTGTAGATCAAAGATATTTACAGCTGCAAATAAAACTCCTGCATAAAGTATTCTACCTAGGACTATTGTTAATGTTAAAGATATATATGATTTAAATTTTTTATTAAATAGACTTAATAATACTGCATATATTAAAAGTTCTATAATCATATATGGAAGTCTTGCAAGTGTTGGCATTCCTGTTAGTAGATAACTGCAAATTACTGAGCTACTTGCAACGATTACTGAGCTTGTTAATCCAAATGTTAATGCTGCAATAAGTATTGCTATATGCATAGGTAAAAATGTAGCTCCAGCTGTACTTCCTGCAAGTATATGAAATATTCTAGGAAGTGTTATACCAATACCACTTAAAAGTATTGTTCCAACTATATATTTTGACTTTCTTGTACTTAATATCTCTAATAATTTATTACTTTTACTTGTATTTTCATTTATCATAATTAAATTTCCTCCTTAAAACTAATCAATATTTATTAACTCATATTCTTTTATACCTATTCCTAAATCTGCTGCTGCATCTATTGTATGAGTTCCATGTCTTGAATTTATTCTTTCTAGTAAATGGTTCTTTCCTGGATCATCAGATTTTTCTACTAAATCTATACAAGCTCTATCTATTGCAACTGGGTCTAAAGAAGCAAGAATTCCAATATCTTTTATGCAAGGATCTTCTGCAACACTACAACAATCACAATCAACGCTCATATTGCACATTACATTGATATATACAATATTTCCTTCGAACTTTTTAGTAATACTACTTGCACTATCTGCCATAGCTTCTAAGAATTTTATTTGATCTGCTGACCAAATTTCTTCTGGATTTCCTGCTCCATGAATATATGCTTTGCCAAAAGAAGACGCAACACCTATTGATAATTGTTTTAGAGCTCCTCCATATCCTCCCATTGGGTGTCCTTTAAAGTGTGATAATACGAGCATTGAATTATAATTATCTATATTCTTTCCAACATAATTTTTATTTATAACTTTTCCATTTGGTATTTCTAAGACTTTATCTGATCCTTCTGCGTCCATAATGTCTACATCAAAGTATTTAGTCCAACCATGTTCTTCCATAAGTTTTTCATGTTTCTCAGTTGTATTTCTTGCCCCATCATATGCTGTATTACATTCAACAACTGTTCCTTTTACATGTTCAACTAATTTTTTTACCATTTCAGGTCTTATATAGTTCTGATTTCCTCTTTCTCCTGAATGTAATTTAACTGCTACTTTCCCTGTTAATGGTTTATTAAGTATTTCATACATCTTGACTATGTTTTCTGGAGTTATCTCCTTTGTAAAATATACTTTTGCTTTTTCCATATTTCCAAATTCTCCCTTCTTTTTTTCTAATTATTCCCATATTTGATATAAAGTATAATAATATTATCACTTTGAGTTAGGTCTAAGTCAAGAGATTTTTTGAAATTTTTAATATTTTTACTAAATAAAAGCAGTATAACTCAAAGGCTACACTGCTCTTGTATTTAAAATTATTTTTAATTCTATCCTAATGCTATATCTAATACCATCATGATAATAAATCCTATTGTAACTCCGAATAGCACCTAAACTAGACTTTTTCCCTTCATGCATTTCTGGTACTAATTCTTCTACTACAACAAATATCATCGCTCCAGCTGCAAAAGCTAAGAGATATGGTAATAATGGTACTACTACATTAATAAGAAGTACTGTTAGAAAAGCACTAATTGGCTCTACTATTCCAGATAACACTCCATAAAGAAATGCTTTCTTCTTACTTGCTCCTTCCATTTTTAATGGCATTGAAATTATTGCACCTTCTGGAATGTTTTGTATAGCAATACCTATTGCTAATACAATTGCTTCAACTAATGCAATTCCTGCATTTCCAGATAAAAATCCTGCAAAACACACACCTACTGCCATTCCTTCTGGAATGTTATGTAGTGTTACTGAAAGGAGTAACATATTTAACTTTTTACCACTTCTTTTATCTTCAAATTTTGAAGCAATTTTATTTATTATAAGTAAAAATGCAACTCCAGCTGTTATTCCCACTGCTGCTGGAATCCATGGAATAATTCCTTGTTCTTCTGCCATTTCTACTGCTGGAAGTATTAATGACCAGACTGAAGCTGCTATCATAACGCCTGCTGCAAAACCTACTGTAAGTTTTTTAAATTTTTCGTTCATATCTTTTTTCATAAAAAATACTAAACTACTACCTAAACTAGTACCTATAAAAGGTATTAATATTCCTACTATACTATATAATATATTGTTCACTTCTTTTTGCCTCCTATGTTATATAGTATGAGGTCGTTTGATATTATGTTAATCTTATATTTATATACTTAATTAGTTTATAAAAAAGGGACACAAAATTATTGTGTCCCTTTTTTGCTGTATCAGAAAAATAAAAAATTTTACTAT
>JAAWPK010000047.1 GCA_022799935.1 Clostridia bacterium | reverse complement strand
GAAAGACTAGAAGTAAAAGCAGTAATGTCAAAAACAATAGTAGTAGAAGCAGGAGCAAAGGACAATGGAGGATCAGGCATATATCAATATATATTCAAATACAAACTATCAGGTACAGGAACATATGAAACAGGAGAATTAGGAGAAATAACAGTTTCAAATGATGAGACATGTAGATATTCATTTAAGGGATTAGAAACAAATGCATCATATGATATATTAGTAGAAATAAGAGATAAAGCAGGAAACAAAAAGACAGTAACAGTAGACACATATGTGACAAAGGAATGGGTTGCAAAAGTTCGGTGACTATGTAAAATATGAACCAGACAATGGAACTTTTAGAATGACAGATGTAGAACCAACAACAAGAGAAACATATGCCCAACTAGGAGGTGTTGAACAAGAAACAGTTTATGGAAAAGTAAATGTTACAACAGAACAATTCGATTGGAGGATATTTGAAATAGATGAAGATAAAGACAGACTAACAATAATTGCAGATGGAGTTACTAAAGAAATAGTGGGATTAAAAGGAGCACAAGGATATAATAACGGAGTAGGAATAATAAATAAAATATGTGAGACATGTTATTCTAAAACATCTAAAAATGCAAAAGGAAGAAGTATTAATTTTTTGGATATAAAAGACAAAAATGAATATAATTTAATTAGTGACGAAGAAACATATATAGGAGAGGCTTATCAGGATTATAATTATTATCCAACAGCGTTTATGTATGATGAATATTCTATTGTGGATGGGAAAATTAATTATCCAGGAGGTCAAAGTTCTGCTGGAGAAAAAGCGTGGAATAACAGTGAACAGAGATTTTTCTTAAGTGGTACATTAACTCGGATCAAAATATAAACGGACAATACCAGTCAAAATCTAAAATTGGATGTTTTGATATTCCTGTGTATAGTAAGGAGGCATTTACTCGATTAACTGTTACACCAGATTACACAAAGGTTATAGGATTTATAGGAAATACGGATACTCCTCTTGATAGATATTGGCTTGCTTCTCGTTTTTTCAGTTTTTATTATGATTCAAGAGGGATAGCACTGGAATTACAATATAGAATAGGAGCGGTTTTTCCAAGTGCTATCAGATATGAAGAGGTTTATTTATCTAACTGTGCAGAAGCATATCTTGTTTCTTCTTCAGGATCTGCTCTTGGATATATGATTGACAATTATAGATTAAGACCAATGGTTGAAATTCCACTATCATCGTGTTCACTAGGAAGCAAAGGAGGAGGAACATCTGCACTTCCATATATATTATGGGATTAATTAGAAGTATGGGAAGTTATAAACTCTCAAAACGAAAAAACAAACTGTCTTTAAGATAGTATAGAAACCAAAATAAAATTTTCCTGCTTTTTATTGCAAAAACTTGTGATTTAGGATATAATACACAGAAATATAAAGATATAAGGAAATATTAATATGAAGATAGCAGGAATAAGCATATGGAGAATACTGGCATATTTTATAATTTATAGTGTTATAGGTTTTTTAATAGAGTCAACATATGCACTAGTTTTATATGGTGTAATAGAATCAAGGCAGAGCTTTTTATATGGACCATTTTGCTCTATATATGGAGTTGGTGCAGTGGTTATGATATGTGCTCTTCAAAGTTTTAAGAAGAATAACCATACATTGTTTATAGGTGGATTTGTTGTAGGAAGTATAACTGAGTATACAGTAAGTTTTATAGGAGAAAAATTCTTAAATACTAGTTGGTGGGATTATTCTGACAAATTTTTAAACTTAAATGGTAGAATATCTCTTATATATTCAATATTTTGGGGATTATTAGGATTATATTTACTAAATGTTGTAAATCCAAAGATAGATAAATTTTTAGATTATTTAAAAGAAAAAGTAAATGTAAAAATTGCAAGAAGTTTTATTGCAATTTTCATAATATTTCTATTTTTAGATTGTGCAGTATCATGGGTTGCATTAGATTTTTACTTGACAAGAACTACTGTTGAAAACAATTTAGATGTGGATGACAAACAAAAAGTAGTAGCAAAATATAATTATGTATATAAAGAAAATGAGAAACTATCTAATTTTGTTTATAAATTCTGGGGTGACAATACAATGGTAAAGACTTATCCAAATGTAACAATAAGACTTTCGAATGGAGAATTTGTACTTGCAAAAAATTATCATCAAAATATAACCCCATATTATTATAAATTTAATAGAAGTGAAAAAAAGGTTATAACAGAAGAATAAAAAACGGGAGCTATGCATTCAATCTGAAAAAACAGAGAAAATGAATGCATAGCTCCTTTTGTAAGCCTTTAGATAGACTTACTCAGCAGTCCCAGACATCTTGGGATTGTACAGGATGGTATAAAAGAAAGAGCTTTTGCCACCAGGAACATCCTTCATATCCTTCAAGTGGTCGGGAATCTCGTAGTTCAGAATGTGGTAAAGCCGAAGAATGTCCGTTTTGAAGAAGTAGCCAGTGATGGACACCGTGTCGTGAGTTTTGCAGAGCTCATGAAACTGCTCAACGCGTTCACACAGGTAGTCGGTTCTGGTCATGCCGTTTGGCCGCGAAGAAAAGTGTACTTCCACAACAGCATGACTCAAAGTGTTGCTCATACTAATTCCTCCTTAAAATCCATTAGTTGTTACTGCTTGCTACTGATAAGGAAATCCTTATACAGTTTATTTATTATATAACATTATGTAAAGATTGTAAAGAGTTATCTTAAATAAAGCACTAAAATTATAGGACTTTCCTTTTTTCATAAAGTGTGTTAAAATAAAATTTGCATAAATCTAAAATTAGGGAGATATTTATGAATGTATTTTTAATATTAGCTTTTTTATTTTTTATAGGAAGTACAGTAGGATGGGTATTAGAATTATTTTATAGAAGGATAATATCAACAAAAGAATGGATAAATCCAGGCTTTTTAGTACGGACCTTATTTACCGTTATATGGTTTTGGAATATGTGTATTTTATTTATTATCTGGAATAGATATAAATGGAATAATATTAGTCTGTATAATGGCACTTTCAGTTACTGTCATTGAATATATTGCTGGATTAATATTTATAAAAGGTATGGGAGTAAAACTTTGGGATTACTCAGAAGAATTAGGAAATATTGATGGACTTATATGTCCTTTATATACAGTAATTTGGGGAATACTTGGTGCGATATACTATTATCTCATACATCCATATATATTGAATTCTTTAAATTGGTTAGAAAATAACTTGGCATTTTCCTTTGTAATAGGTTTTTTCTTTGGGATAATAGTTTTGGACATAGCATATAGTACGCAAATAGTAGTAAGAATAAGGAGATTTGCGAAAGAAAAAGATTTAATTGTAAAATATGAAGAATTTAAAGCTAGTATATTCAAACAAGCTACAAGTAAAAAGGAAAAGTATTCATTTATGTTTGCGATAACTAATAATGTTAAAGCAATTGAAGAGCACTTAAATGAATACAAGAAAACTCAACAAGAGATTACAAGTGGAATAAAGAGAACAGTTCATGTATTTATAAGAGATAAGGTTAAATATAAAAATAAAAAAGTAAAGGAGAAAAATAAATGAGACTTGTAGTGCAGAGAGTTAAAAATGCAAAAGTTACAATAGAGCGGTAAAGTAACAGGGGAAATAGGAGAAGGATTATTAGTACTTCTTGGAGTTACACATGGTGATACTAGAGTAGAAGTAGATTATCTAGTAAAAAAATTAGTAAATTTAAGAATATTTAGAGATGAGAATGATAAAATGAACTTATCTGTAAAAGACATAAATGGTCAACTTTTAATTGTATCACAATTTACACTCTATGCAGATACAAATTCAGGAAATAGACCAAGTTTTACAGAAGCTGCAAAGCCAGATATAGCAAATGAATTATATGAATATTTTAAGGAGAAGTGTACTGAAACAGGACTAAAAGTACAATCAGGAGAATTTGGTGCAGATATGAATGTAGAACTTTTAAACAATGGACCTGTTACAATAATACTAGAAAGGTAATTTTTAATAAAATATTAATAATTTGCAACTTGGATTTTCACAAATTTTGCTGTATAATATATAATATAAGAAAGATATTTTTTTATAAAAGGATAGAAAAATATGGTTAAAGATAAAAAAGAATTTTTAGTGTATGTAATGCAAATAAAAAAATATGTAAAGATACAGAAGATGCTTAGTAAATATATACAACATGGAAAGACTAATGTATACATACACTCAAGGAATGTTGCGTATCTGAGTTATTTGATAGCAAGATTTTGTGAAAAGAAATTTAAAGTTAAAATAGATTATAATGTTTTAGTTGTTGGTGCTATGTTCCATGATTTTTTCTTATATGACTGGCATGATCCAAGTGCAGATAGACCAAAACTTCACGGATTTAATCACCCACAGATTGCAAGTCAAAATGCTAAAAAGTATTTTGACATAAATGAGAAAGAAAGACAGATAATAGAAAGTCACATGTGGCCACTTACAATTACAAAATTCCCTAAAACTGTAGAAGCTAAAATTGTTTGTTTTGCAGATAAATGGTGTTCTACAAAAGAAACTTTTAAAAGATTTTAATTTTATATACATAAAACAATACAGTTAAATTTTTAGTGATGATAAAAAAGAAAGCAATCTACATCAAAGCCCTCAAGTTTCAAAACTTGGGGGCTTTAAGAATATAAAAGATATTATTTTTTGTGTTTAAATCTGCTGATTAGCTTTTCACTAAGAAATTTATAGAGTGAGAACAGGATATATATATCTATTATGATAAAATTATGATAAAAATTTCAAGCATAATAAAAAATACTGTAAATTACAAGTGATTATTTGCATATATTGATTATTCTTAAGATAAAATTAACTTGCTTTTTTCTATATAAAGAAATATAATAAATACGAAATTATATAAAAAGGAGAGAAAAAATGAGTAAAGAATTAATAATAAAAAAATGTCAAAATTGTGGAGCAATAGTTAAAGTTATAGAAGAATGTAAATGCGAAGGTTGTGGAATTAAATGTTGTGGAGAAGAAATGAAGCTTCTTGTACCAAATTCAGTAGAGGCAGTAGTAGAAAAACATGTTCCAACTTATCAAATAGAAGGAGATAAAATAATAGTTAGAGTAAATCATGTTATGGAAGAAGATCATTATATTGAATGGATAAACTTAGTTACAGATAAAAAAGAATGCACAAAATATTTTAAATCAGGAGAAATGGCAGAAACACACTTTAAATATACACCAGGAGCAACACTTTATGCTTACTGTAATAAACATGGACTATGGAAGGCAGAGGTAAATTAGAAAAAATGATCAACATTTAGATTTGTTGTTTATTGAAAGAAAATACTTAGTGTAGAGAAGTATATATTCAGCATTTATATACTAATTTAATAAATATAAAGAAAGAGGGAATTAAAAAATGAAGGATATAAACATATCAGAAGATATAATATATATTGGGGCAGATGATAAAGATATAGACTTATTTGAAAGTCAATATGTAGTTCCAAATGGAATATCGTACAATTCATATTTAATAAAAGATGAAAAAATAGCTATAATGGATACAATAGACAAAAGAAGAACAGAAGAATGGTTAAACAATCTAGAAAAAGCATTAGATGGAAGAAAACCAGATTATCTAGTTGTATCTCATTTAGAGCCTGATCATGCATATAATATAGAGGTTATTGCAAAAAAATATCCAGAAATGAAACTTATTGGAAATGATAGGACTTTTGCTTTTATCCCTCAATTTTTTAATATACTAGATTTAGATAAAAGAAAAATAGTTGTAAAAGAAGGAGATGAAATATTTCTAGGAAAACATACATTACAATTTTTTATGGCTCCAATGGTACATTGGCCAGAAGTAATGGTATCTTATGAAAAACTAGAAAAAATACTATTTTCAGCTGACGGATTTGGAAAATTTGGTGCATTAGATACAGAGGAAGACTGGGATTGTGAAGCAAGAAGGTATTATTTTAATATTGTTCGGAAAGTATGGAGTGCAAGTACAAGCTCTGCTAAAGAAAGCAAGTACTTTAGATATAAACATGATTTGCCCATTACATGGACCAATATTAAAAGAGGATTTAGGACATTATATAAATAAATATGATATATGGAGTTCATATAAAGCTGAAGATGATGGAGTATTAGTAGCATTTGCATCAATTTATGGAAATACTGCAAGTGCTGCAAGAGAACTTGTTAAAATGTTAGAAGAAAATGGAGCTAAAAAAGTTGCTATAGCAGATCTTACAAGGGATGATATGGCAGAAGCAATAGAAGATGCCTTTAGATATGATAAATTAATTGTATTAGCTTCAAGCTACAATGCAGAAGTATTCCCACCTATGGAACATTTCTTAAAACATTTAAAAGATAAAAATTATCAAAATAGAAAAATAGGTATAGTAGAAAACGGAACTTGGGCCCCAAGTGCAGCAAGGTGTATGAGAAGTATAATAGATGGAATGAAGGATATAACACTTTGTGAAAAACAAGTAACAATAAGATCTACATTAAATGAAGAAACAAGAAAAGAGTTAAAAGTACTTGCAGATGAAATTTTAGCATAGTATAAGAATAAAAGGAGATGTGCATTTAATGAAAAATAAAAATACTTGGATAGTTGTGGGTGTAATAATTGCTATTATAATAGGTATAGCATTATATTTTGTAAGTAATATACTAAATGAAAAAATGGTAGAAGCATTAAAAGATATTAATGAGGTTCAGAGTAGTAAAACTGAAGATAAAGACAATAGCTATACAAAAAGTTTTGGAAGTTATAAGGTAAGTGATGGATGGATAGAAAGCAAAACACACTCTACAAAAACTAAATTTTTCTATGTAGAAAGTGGAAAAGATAAAGATAAAAGTCCAGATAATATATCAATTAATGTTGGAACTAATAAATATAAAGAAGAAGAACATGTAAAGTTTAGAGAAGCAATAATTTCACAACTAAGTATGCAAATGGCAAATAAAGAAGCTGTAATAAACGCAAATGGAAGTACAACAGATAAAGGATATATTGTTTATGAATTTGAAGTAAAAGAAGATGATATCACAACAATACAGTATTATATTGTTGGAGATTATAAATATGTTTTAGTACATGAAACAGTGTTTAATAATAGAGAAAAAACTGATAAAGTTGCAAAAGAAATAGTAAATAGTTTTACTTGGAAATAGTAAAATTTTAAGAGAGGAAAAAGTAAATGAATAATTTTAGTAAAATATTATGGGGAATAGTTTTTATAACATTAGGTCTAGTAATAGCATTAAATGCATTAGATATAACTGATATTAACTTGTTTTTTAATGGTTGGTGGACTTTATTTATAATAATACCTTGTTTAATAGGTTTATTTAAAGACGAAGATGAAAGTAAAACTGGAAATCTTATAGGACTTGTAATAGGTGTATCCTTGTTACTTGCTATTAGAGGAATAATAAGTTTTTCTATAATTGGTAAATTAGCTATTCCATTCATATTTGTTGCAATAGGAATTTCAATTATATTTAATGAAACAATTAAAAGTAAAGTAACAGACAAAGTAAAAGAAGGAAAAAAGAATGGTCTTGAGAATATAACTGCTACATTTGCAGAGCAAAAAGCAGTTAAAGATAATGAAGAGTTTAAAGGTGCAAATCTTGATTCTGTTTTTGGAAGTGTAGTTTTAGATTTGAGAAGAGCGAATGTAGATAAAGAAGCTGTCATTAAAGCTAGTGCTATATTTGGAGGTGTAGAGATATTACTTCCAACAGATGTTAATGTAAAAGTAAAATCCACACCAATATTTGGAGGTGTTTCAAATAAAAGCATTTCAAGTAAAGATAATCAAAAAATTATATATATAGAGGCTTTCTGCATGTTTGGAGGTGTAGATATAAAATGAATGGATTTCAAAGTGCAATAAAAATTTTTGCAATTTGCTTAGCTATATTCATTATTGTGAACATATTTGGCTGGATTATCTTTGGAGTATCTTTTTTAGCACATTTTGGAGACAATGAAAATATAGAAAATTCTGAAATCATAGATGTACAAGAAAGCTTTTCTGAAACCTATGAAAATGTCGATAGAATAGACATAGATATAGCATATTCGAAATTATACATAAAAGTAGGAAATGAGCTTAAAGTAGAAGCTCGGAGGAATGAAAAGCAAATTTTCTTCTAAAATAATAAATGGAACATTAAAAATATATGAAGAAAAAATATGGCATTGGAATAATAACCAGGCAGGATATATAACTTTATACATTCCAGAAGATATGAATTTAAAAGAAATAGATATAGATAATGGGGCAGGAAGAGTAGTAATAGATAGCATTAATGTAAGAGAAATTGACCTAGATCATGGGGCAGGGGCTATAGAAATAGTAAACTCAAAATTTGATAAAGCTGATATAAATGGAGGAGCAGGAAAGATAGAAATTAAATCTTCAGTGCTAAATAATGTAGAATTAAGTGCAGGTGTTGGAAGAGTCAGTATAGAAGCTGAAATTACAGGAGATAGTAAAATAGAATGCGGAGTTGGTGGAGTTGATGTTGTACTAAATGGAGAAAAAGAAGATTATAAAATAGTAGCTGAAAAAGGTATTGGAAGTCTAAAGATTGAGGGAAAATCAATATCTGATGAACATACTTATGGAGTAGGAAGAAATAGAATAAGAGTAGAAGGTGGAGTAGGCAGTATAAATATAGATTTTGATGATTAATATAGAAAAGGTAGTAGAAAAAATCTACTGCCTTTTTTATGTTCTTTCTGTGAAACTTTTATGAAAAAGGGTTCAATGTTATTGACAAAATAAAGAATTGAATATATAAAATATAGTGCTATAAAAATATAAATAATAAAATGTAACTAAATGTAACTATATGATATTAGAAAGGACAAAATTATGCTAAAATTATTAAAAAATTTAACTAAAAGAGAAGTTATATTAGCTTTAATCTGTATACTATTAATCATCGCACAGGTGTGGTTAGAACTTAAAATGCCAGATTATATGTCAGAAATAACAAGGCTTGTACAGACAGAAGGAAGTGAAATGATAGAAATCTTAATAAATGGAGCTTTTATGCTTTCTTGTGCATTTGGAAGTTTAATTGCTGCAATTATAACTCGGCTATTTAGCTTCTGGAATTTCATCTTCATTTTCTATGAAAGTAAGAAGCAAACTATTTAGAAAAGTAGAAGATTTAGGAATGCAAGAAATTAAACAATTTTCTACAAGTAGCCTAATAACTAGAACAACAAATGATATAACACAAGTTGAAATGCTTATTGCTATGGGATTACAACTTTTAATAAAAGCACCAATAACAACTGTATGGGCTGTAACTAAAATATTAAATAAAAGTTGGCAATGGAGTGCAATAACTGGAGTTGCAGTTTTGATACTTCTTTCTGTAATTGGAGTATTATTTGTAATAGTGATGCCAAGATTTAAAAGAGTTCAAAAATTAATAGACAGAGTTAATGGAGTAACTCGTGAAAATTTAACGGGAATTCGTGTTGTAAGAGCATTTAATGCAGAAGATTATCAAGAAAATAAATTTGAAGATGTAAATAACAAACTTACAAATCAGCAATTATTTAATCAAAAAACATTTGCAGTAATGCAACCTGTAATGTATCTTATAATGTATTTTCTAACACTTGCAATATATTTTGTACGGAGCATATTTAATAGATGGAGCAATGCTTGCAGACAAACTTACATTATTTGGAGATATGGTTGTATTCTCTTCTTATGCAATGCAGGTAATAATGTCATTTTTAATGCTTGCCATGATATTTATGATGTTACCTCGTGCAGATGTTTCTGCTAATCGTATAAATGAGGTAATTGATACAGAAATTACAATTAAGAATGGAAAAATTAATGAAGATAAAACAAATGAAAAAGGAACAGTGGAATTTAAAAATGTTTCATTTAAATATCCAGATGCAGATGAGTATCTGCTAAAAAACATCTCTTTTAAAGCAAATACAGGCGAAACAGTTGCATTTATTGGTTCGACTGGTTCTCGGTAAATCTACTTTAATAAATTTAGTACCTAGGTTTTATGATGTGACAGATGGCGAAGTATTGATTAATGGAGTGAATGTAAAGGAATACACAGAAGAGTTTTTACATAATAAACTTGGATATGTTCCTCAAAAAGCTGTAATGTTTGATGGAACAGTTAATTCTAATATTTGTTATGGAGACAATGGAAAGGGAAAAATTACACAAGAAAAGGTAAAGGAAGCTATAAGTATTGCACAAGCAAAAGAATTTGTAGAAAAAATGGATGACGGATATGAAACACATATAGCTCAAGGAGGTACTAATGTATCAGGAGGACAAAAGCAAAGAATTGCAATAGCAAGAGCAATAGCAAGAGATCCAGAAATATATATTTTTGATGATAGCTTTTCAGCATTAGATTATAAAACAGATTCAGTATTAAGAAAAGAACTAAAGAAATATACAAAAGATGCAACAAATCTAATTGTAGCACAGAGAATAGGAACTATTATGAATGCAGACAAAATTATAGTATTAGATGAAGGAGCTATTGTAGGACAGGGGACTCATAAAGAACTCCTTAAAACTTGTGAAGTGTATAAGCAAATAGCTTTATCTCAACTTTCAAAGGAGGAATTAGACAATGCGGAATAGAAGAAACTAGAAAAGCTCCAAGAGGTCCAAGAATGATGAGAGGGCCAGGAGCTGGAGCTGGTGAAAAAGCAAAAGATTTTAAAAGTGCAATAAAGAGACTTCTTAAAGAACTTGATAAGTTTAAGATATTGATTATAATATCACTTATACTTGCAATTCTAAGTTCTATTTTATCAATATTCGCACCTAATAAACTATCAGATTTAACAGATGAAATCCAAAAAGGTTTAATGTTTACAATGAATATGGATAAAATAAAGCAAATTGCTCTATTTTTGACAGGATTATATTTATGTAGTGCTTTATTTAATTACATACAAGCAATCTGCATGACAAGTGTTGCTAATAATTTTGCAAGGAACTTGAGAAGAGGAATTTCAGAAAAAATAAATAAACTTCCTCTTAAATATTTTGATAAACATCAAGCAGGAGATACTCTATCTAGGGTAACAAATGATGTAGATACAATAGCTCAAACGATGAATCAGTCTTTAGCGAGTTTTGTAAGTTCAGTAACTTTATTCTTAGGTACAATAATTATGATGTTTTATACAAACTGGATTATGGCTATAACAGCTATATTTGCAAGTTTGTTAGGCTTTGTACGGAATGATATTTATATTAAAAAACTCTCAAAAATACTTTATTGCAAAACAACAAGAGCTAGGAAATTTAAATGGGCATATAGAAGAAATTTATTCTGGACTAAATGTTGTAAAAGTATATAATGGAAAAAAAGAATCAGATATAAAATTTGATGAGTTAAACAAAAAAGTATGTGAAGCTAATAGAAAAAGCCAATTTTTATCTGGAATAATGCAACCTATGATGGCTTTTATTGGAAACTTTGGATATGTTGCAGTATGTATTGCAGGTGCTCTTCTTACTATGAATGATATAATTTCATTTGGAGTTATAGTAGCATTTATAAGCTATGTAAGACTATTTACATCACCATTATCGCAAATTGCCCAGGCAATGACAGCACTTCAATCTACTGCTGCCGCAAGTGAAAGAGTATTTGAATTTATAGATGAAGAGGAAATGAAAGATCAAAGCCATATAAGAAAAACATTAAACAAGGAAAATGTTAAAGGAAAAATAGAATTTGAAAATGTTGTATTTAAATATGACGATAATGATAAACCAACAATAAATAACTTTACAGCAACTGCAGAGCCACGGTCAAAAAATTGCAATTGTTGGACCAACAGGTGCTCGGAAAAACAACTATGGTAAATCTTCTTATGAAATTTTATGATATAGATTCAGGAGATATAAGGATAGACGGGATTTCTACCAAAGAATTATCTAGAGAAAATATACATAGTTTATTCACAATGGTGTTACAAGATACTTGGCTATTTGAAGGAACAATAATGGAAAATATAATATATAATAGGGAAAATGTGAGCGAACAAAGAGTAAAAGATGTTTGTAAAGAAGTAGGATTAGACCATTTTATAAAAACTCTTCCGAATGGATATAATTCAGAAGTTGCAGAAAATGATAGTGTGTCAGCAGGGCAAAGACAGCTTCTTACTATTGCAAGAGGGATGATTGAAGAAGCACCATTTTTGATATTAGATGAGGCAACATCAGCATTAGATAATACATCA
>JAAWPK010000046.1 GCA_022799935.1 Clostridia bacterium | reverse complement strand
CTTAATTTTTACATACAAAAAACACACATAGCTTACATGCTTAAAAACATATAAGTTTATGTGTGTTACTTATATCTATTCTATTTTCTTCTAAATTACTACCTGTGTGTACTCCCTCAAGGCTTACATAGCTTTTCATTTTAACTTTTCTCCTTTGTTTATTTTACTTATCTATATAGTTTATAGTTATTTTATATGTTTTATATTATTTTGTCAATATTTTTTTAACATTAAGTCATTTTGGTTAAGAAAATCAACCTACAAAAAATAGGTTGATTTTCTTTAAATTTATTCCATATCTAATAATTTTAATTCTACATCTTCTACTTTATATTTATTAGTAGTTTCATCTAATTTAAACTCTATTAAAGTTTTTGCAAGTGTTTCTTGTATCTGTCTTAAATCTGTTGTAAAATATAGTTTTATTTTATCTATTTCTACTTTGTGAGAAACAATTTCTTTAAAAACTTCTGCTGTATGTCTTTCATCTTCACATACTACTATTAACTGAGGAAGTGTTTTAAAATTACAGTCTCCTGGTACAAAATTATCATAAAAGTCTTTATACATACTCATTTTATCAACAATCTTTTTCTGCCAATCATCTTCTCTTCTTACAACTTCAAATAAAAAAGTTATTGATTTAGAATTCTTTGTAAGTTTTACCGCTCCACCAGATGATTTAAAGACTTTTCCAAGTGTTTTTGCATTTAATGTTGGTTTTACTATATATTCATCAAAAGCTTTTACTTTTCTTAAATATGCTATTATTACTTGATTTCCTGCAAGTCTCTTTTTTATCATAGCAACTGGTTTTGTATTGTCTGATTGTTGCCATTTACATTCTGTTCCTCTTGATGTTAAAAGATATTTTCCCATTTTTTCTAAGCAATATATTCTATATATCCCTTTTCCATCCTCTGATGTAAAATAATATCTTGTTAAAATTTTTGATTTTACAAGTTGTTCTAACTTATTATTAAGTTTGTCTTGAGATTTATATTCAATTTGTTTATATTCTAGCATTTGACAAAGTTGTCTTGAAGTTATAAACTCAAATTCATTTACTAAATCAAGTATAGCAAAATGCAAATCGTTTATATGACCTAAGTTAATTTTATGTACAATTTGATTCATTGAAACATATCCGGTCTTTTCCATCAAATGTCTTAATTTCTCCTGTTCTTAATGCAAATGGGGATTTTTGAGCTTCTATTTTGTTATCTTCTACCATTTTTCTTCCTCCTTAATTAAATTTTAGCAACAATTATTTATTTATAACTAATTTAATTTTCTTCTTTTCTGGAATAATTCTTTTTATATATACATTTACATCTTGTCCATATTCCATATTTTCTTTATATTCTGCAAGTCCTACTAAATTAGGAGTAAGTTCTATAAAAATACCATTTTTTGATTTTTCTGTTTCTCTTACAATTCCTTTGACAGTTGTCCCTTGCTTAAATCCTTTTATATTGTCTTCCCATGTTCCAAATAATTCTTTCATACTAAAAGATATTCTATTATTTTCTGTATCTATATCTTTTACCATAACATCAATATTCTGACCTATACTAAGTCTTTCAAATGGTGACTTTATTCTAGATACAGATATATCTTCTATATATAATAAGCCACTTACATGCAAATCTTCGATCTCAATAAAAGCACCATATGATTTTATTTGCTTTACTTTTCCGACTTACTACCATTCCTTTATTTAGTCCTATTTCTTCTATATTAAATCTTTTGTATTTCATTATATATTCCCTTCATTTTTTCTTATGTTTTATTCTACTTTATATATTATACTATTTCTTTTTCATTTTTGCAAACTTTTTATTTCATCTTCTTTCAAATATCTCCATTCTCCGATTTTAAGTTGCTTTACATCAATATTTCCTATTTTAGTTCTATGAAGTGCTTTTACTTTTCTTCCAACATTTTCGCACATTTTTCTAACTTCTCTATTTTTTCCTTCATGAATTGTTATTTCTAATCTAGATATATTTTTTTCTTTATCTATTTTTAATATCTTAACAATTGCTGGTTTACTTACATAATCTTCTATTTCTACACCGATTTTTGAGTTTTTCTACTTCTTCTTTTGTAATCTCTCCTATAAGAGTCACTGTATATGTTTTTGTAACTTCATGTTTTGGATGTGTAACTTTATATACAAAATCTCCGTCATTTGTAAGTATTAATGCTCCTGATGTATACATATCTAATCTTCCGAACTGGTACTATTCTTTTGTTTACTTTAACTAGATCAAGTACTGTATCTCTTCCGAAATTGGTCTTTTACTGTCGTCACATATCCTATTGGCTTGTTTATTAAAATATATATTTTTTCTTCTTTGCTATTTTTTATTTCTTTATCTTTAAAACTAACAACATCTTTGCTTGAATCTATCTTTGTTCCCAATTCAAACACTACTTTTCCATTTACTTTTACAAGTCCATCTAATATATATTCTTCACATTTTCTTCTTGATGCAATTCCATTATCTGCAAGATATTTTTGAAGCCTAATTTTTTCCATATTATATATTATCTCCATTTAACTTTTTTATTATTTTTTCAAAATATTCTGGAACAGGTGCTTCTATTCTCATTTTTTCCTTTGTGGTAGGATGAATGAATTCTATAGACTTTGCATGTAACATTTGACCGCTTCACTCCAAATGGATTCTTACCATTTGAATACACTTCATCTCCAACTACTGGGTATCCTATTTCTGATAAATGTACTCTTATCTGATGAGTTCTTCCTGTATCTATTTTTATTTCTAAATATGTAAATCCATCAAATCTCTGTAATATTTTAAAGTGTGTTACAGCATTTTTCCCTGACTTTCTAACAGCCATTTTCTTCCTGTCTTTATCTGATCTTCCAATTGGCATATCAATAGTAGCTTCATTTTCTTTTACAACACCTCTTATTAATGCGACATACATTTTCTTAACTTCATGATTTTTTATCTGTTCACTTATATCTATATGTGCTTTATCATTTTTTGCAACAATTAATACTCCTGATGTATCTTTATCAAGTCTATGTATTATCCCGTGGTCTTATTTCTCCACCAATTCCAGAAAGAGTTTCCTTACATATATTCATAATAGCATTTACAAGTGTTCCATCTGGATTTCCATTTGCAGGATGTACTACCATTCCTTTTGGTTTATTTACAACAATTATATCTTTATCTTCATAAAGTATATCTATTGGTATATCTTGTGCTTTAATTCCTATTTCTTTTGCTTCTTCTCTTTCTAATGTTACTTTATCTCCTAATTGTACTTTATAAGAAACTTTTGCCTTTTTTCCATTTACTTTTACTTTTTCTTCTTCTATTAATCTTTGTACAGAAACTCTAGAAATATCACTATTTAATTCTACTATACATTTATCTAATCTAATTCCTACTAAGGTTTCATCTATTACATATTCTTCCATAATTATTTTTTAGATGTCCTTTCATAAAATACAAAGTTGTCATCATTATATAATAACTTATAATTTTCGTCTCTTTTTAGAAACATGTTGAGTTTAGAATTTGCATATGACATTACATGTGTTATTCCATATTCATTAAATTTATTTTCATAGTATGTTCCAAGACCTGTAATACTTAGATAGTCTGAAAACATATCTGCACCTTCATTAAATTCTGGTGAATACAAGTCACATCTAGAGTCAATAAATACAGGAATATTTCTAAATAAAAGATAACTTCCATAATTATAGTCATTAAACATCTTCATTTGACTTAAATTTAACTCACCTTTTTCAGCTTCTTCTAAAATAAAATCTGCTGTCTTTACTGGGTATGAATTCTCATTTATGTATTGATCATCTTTTGTATTATGGTATAGTGCAAAAGAACATAATACAACTAACAGAATTGCTACAATTTTTCCTTTCCAACTCACAACAATCTTTGTAAATTCTTCTATTCCATTTTTATCATATTTTTCTGCAAAATCACACATGATCTTTGTAAGTGATATGCCCCCTATTAGTACAAGCATTGAAAACTGTCTTCTAGACATGAAAGATAGTACAAGTAATCCTCCTATCATAAATAAGTCTTTTAATGATATCTTCGTATCTGTAAATACTAAAAATATAACTAATAGAATAGTAACAATTATTGCACCAGTGTGGCTTGCAAGTACTATTGGTTGATGTTCTGAAATATTATCTGTTGTTGTTCCTGACATTAATTTTATTAAATGTGTATATGGTTCATCTCCAAGTGGTGTTAAAAGTCCCATAGCTAAACAAAGAATTACTGCAAGTATTAACCATTTAGCAGCTTCCCTTCTTACTAATTTTACTCTATAAGGATTTTCTTCTCTTTTCTTAGACTTTTCTTTAAATTCTATAAATTTTTCTTCTACTTTTACTAATTTATTTTGCAACTTTTCAAGTTTTTCTGGTTTATTATTTTTCTTAGATAATCCAGCTATCTTGTCCTTTAAATATCTTATTCTTAATTTATAAATTATATTTGCATCTCTTAATTTTATTAGTAAGTATTCTCCAATATATGGTAACATCAATATGAAAAAGAAGTAATATACTGCTGCATGTAAATTAGCAATTAGCCCTGCTATTAGCATTAATCCTAGTATATATCTTTTCTTCTTAGTTTCTAAAAAGCATTCTATAAAGAATATTTCAAGTACAAATAGTATAAATGTAACTAATTGCGCACGAGCTGCTATAAAGTCTCTAAGTAAATACATTACACCTATTGTTATTATAAATGAAAATAAATTGTTTTTGTTTATTTTATTACTTGTTATATATAAAAGCACTCCCAATATACAGCTTAAAACAATAGTAGATATATATATGCCTGCCATTCCTCCGCATAGAATATATTAAGTAAATAGATACATCATATAACCAATGTGGATATGTATATGCTAAATCGTGCCATGAGAATGGATCTACTCTATCTAGTCCATTTTCCATTATATGTTCCCCTATTTTTATTGTATAAAATGTATCATTTTGAAGCGTTTTAGGTGCTATTGCAAATGAAAAAATCATTATGCAAATTATTGCAAGTACATTCAATTTCATTATTGTTTTTTTGTCCATCTTAATCTCCTTTTACATCCTTGTCTTTTTAATCTTACAAAGTATTATATATAAAAAAAAGAAAAAGGACAAGTCCTTTTTCTAAAGTTATCTATTGTTTTATAACCAATTATTAATGAAATAACGAACCTCCTACTGTTAATGCTAAAATTCCCCCTGCTATTAAAGATATTACAAAAGCTACAATTTGCCAATACTTTACATTTTTCTTACAATAAGTGCTTTTATCTTTTTACCTTCCTCTGTATACATTTTTTCATGTTCTGTTTCTATATTATTTTCAAATATATTTTGATTATGCAAATCGAATGTTTTTGCTTCAATTTTGAATCCTGCTTCTTCAAAGTATTTAAAGCTTTCGTTAAATAGTCCATCATCATCTGTTTTAAAATAGATTTCTCCGTTTTCTTTTAAGAAGTTTCTATATAATGTAAGTTGTTTTGTATGTGTTAGTCTTTTCTTTTTGTGCTTTGGCTTTGGCCAAGGATTACAAAAATTTATATATATTCTGTCAACAACATCTTCCTCTCCCATAAAAAGTGCTATTCTTTCTATATCATGCCTTGTAAGTATAATATTTTCAGGCTCTATTCCTTTTTCTTTATATGAATTTTCTATGTTTCTTTTGCTTAATCCAAGCATTGCATCTACCATATCTACTGCAATATAATTTATGCCTTGATTTTCTACTGCAAGCTGTGATATAAATGAGCCTTTTCCACATCCAAGTTCTATATGTATGGGCTTTTCTTCTTTAAATGACTCGTGCCATTTTCCTCTTATTTCTTCTGGGTTATCTATATAAAATTTACATATTTCAAGTTCTGGTCTTGCCCACTTTTTGTTTCTAATTCGCATATTTTTTGCCTTTCTAATTATATATTTTTACTATAAGAAAATCACATATTTATATTTTTTAGTTACAATTTGTTTGGTCAGACTTCAAAATGGATTTTAGATGAAATCTAACACCATTCGCCTGTACTTTAGGCTTTACTATTCAGTTCACTAAAAATAAAATATATGATTTTCTTGTTGTTTAAATTATTACTAAATTCTAAAATATTCAACTCCAGATTCAAATAGCTTTTGATCAGGATTTCCAGGAACATTTTTTATAATTCCTGTATAACTTCTTTCTGAATGTCCCATTTTTCCAAGTATTCTTCCGGTCTTTACTTGTTATACCTTCTATTGCAAGTGTTGAACCATTTGGTGTATATACTATATCATATGTTGCATTTCCATTCATATCAACATATTGAGTTGCTATTTGTCCATTTTCTATTAGTTCTTTTAATACTTCTTCACTTGCCACAAATTTACCTTCTCCATGTGATATTGGAATGATAAATTCTTCTCCTAAATTTACTTTATTAAACCAAGGAGATAACTTTGATGTAACCTTTGTTGTAACTATCTTTGATTGGTGTCTTGCAATTTGGTTATATGTGAGTGTTGGCATTTTATCTGTCATATCTTGAATCTTTCCATAAGGTAATAAGCCTAGTTTTACTAAAGCTTGGAAGCCGTTACAAATTCCTAACATTAAGCCATCTTTTTCATATAAATGTTTATGTATCAATTCTTTTAGCCTTGGATTTCTAAATACAGAAGCTATAAATTTTCCAGAACCATCTGGTTCATCTCCTGCACTAAATCCACCTGGAAGCATTATAATTTGTGCCTCTTCTACTTGTTTTGCAAATGCACTTATAGAATCTTCTATATCATTTGCTTTTAAGTTTCTAAATACTTCAACATTTGCTACTGCTCCTGCATCAATAAATGCCTTTGCTGAATCCATTTCACAATTTGTTCCAGGGAATACCGGTATAAATACTCTAGGTTTTGCAAATTTTGATTTAGCTACTATTGTACAAGTTTTATTTGATAATATATTTTCACAAGTTTTATTTATTTCTTTTGCTTTTGTTGGGAATACTTTTTCTAATGGTGCTTCCCATACTTTTATTAGTTCTTCTAAATCTAATTTTGTATTTTTTATTTCTATTTCTTTTTTATCTGTTGTTCTACCTAAAATCTCTGCTTTTGGTACATCTATATCTTCTTTAAGTTCTATTATGAAACTTCCATACATTGGTCTAAATACATCTATATCACTTTCGAATCTAAATCCTATTTTATTACCAATACACATTTTTGTTACACTGTCTGCTATTCCACTATTTCTGATTGTAGATACTGATATGGCTTTCTTATCCCCAATTAATTTATGTATTATTTCATAATTTTCTTTTAAATCTTCAAAATCTGGCAAGAACTCACTATCCATTTTTGTCTTCAATACTACAACTTTTGAATCTTTATTCTTAAATTCTGTTGAAGTTACATAGTTTGTATCTACTGTTCCTACACAGAATGAAACTAATGTTGGTGGTACATCAAGTTCATTATAAGACCCAGACATACTGTCTTTTCCACCTATTGCTGCAATTCCTAGTTTTTCTTGTGCCAAATATGCTCCAAGTAAAGCTGCAAATGGTTTTCCCCATCTTGAGCTGTCATCTCTTAGTTTCTCAAAATATTCTTGAAGTGTAAGCCAAGCCTTTTTATAGTCTCCACCTATTGCTACATATTTTGCAACTGATTCAACAATTGCATAAACAGCTCCGTGGAAAGGACTCCATACTGCAATTTCAGGATTATATCCATATGTCATAATTGTTCCAGTATTAGTATATCCCTCTAGTGTAGGTATTCTTGCACACATTCCTTCTTGTGGAGATAATTGATATTTTCCTCCAAAAGGCATAAGTACAGTATTGCAACCTATTGTACTATCAAATCTTTCAACTAAACCTTTTTGTGAACAACAATTTAAGTCTTTTATAGTTTCTTTCCAAACTTTTTCTATATTATCTGAATTTATTGTTTTTGTAAAATAATTTTGTTCATAATTTGGTTTTTCTACTTTTGCATTAGTCTTTTTTACATCTCCATTTGTGTTTAAAAATTCACGACTAATATCTACAATAAGCTTATTTCTCCAATACATTTTTACTCTTGGCTGCTCTGTTACTACTGCAACTTCTGTTGTTTCTAAGTTTTCTTTTTCTGCCAAAGACATAAATTTAGATACATTTTCTTTGCTAACTACAACTGCCATTCTTTCTTGTGACTCTGAAATCGCAAGTTCTGTACCATCAAGTCCTTCATATTTTTTAGGTACTTTATCTAAGTTTATTTCAAGTCCATCTGCGAGTTCTCCTATTGCAACTGAAACTCCTCCCGCTCCAAAGTCATTACATCTTTTTATTAATTTCGTTACTTCTTCATTTCTAAATAGTCTTTGTATCTTTCTTTCTTCTGGTGCATTTCCTTTTTGTACTTCTGCTCCACAAGTTGTAAGTGATGTACTTGTATGAGCTTTAGAAGAACCTGTTGCTCCTCCACAACCATCACGGCCTGTTTTACCTCCAAGTAAAATTACTACATCTCCTGGAATTGGTCTTTCTCTTACTACATTTTTAGCTGGTGCAGCACCAATTAATGCTCCTATTTCCATTCTTTTTGCTACATAGCCTGGATGATATATTTCTGTAACTTGCCCTGTTGCAAGTCCTATTTGATTTCCATATGAACTATATCCTCTTGCTGCCTCATTTGTTAGTTTTCTTTGTGGTAATTTATTTGGTAAAGTCTCAGATACTGGTTTTGTCGGATCTCCGCATCCTGTAACACGCATAGCCTGATATACATATACTCTTCCAGATAGCGGATCTCTTATTGCTCCACCAAGGCATGTTGCAGCTCCACCAAATGGTTCTATTTCTGTTGGATGGTTATGTGTTTCATTTTTGAACATTATTAAATATTCTTCATCTTTGCCATCTACTTTGATGTTTGCTTTTATACTACAAGCATTTATTTCTTCTGATTCATCTAAATCTTTAAGTAATCCTTTTTTCTTTAATTCTTTTACAGCAATAGTTGCAATATCCATTAAACATATATCTTTTGCTTTTTTATTCTCATATACATATTCTCTAGACTTTTTATAATCTTCAAATACTTTTTCTAATAAATCCCATTTTATATCTATTACTTCAAATTTAGTCATAAATGTTGTATGTCTGCAATGGTCTGACCAATATGTATCTATCATTTTCATTTCTGTCATACTTGGGTCTCTTTTTTCTACATCTCTAAAATATTTTTGGCAGAATTTAAGATCTTCTATATCCATTGCAAAACCATATTTTTCATAGAATTCTTTAACATTTTCATCTGTCATATGTATGAAGCCTTCTACAATTTTTACATCTTCTGGTTCTTGCATTTTGTCCTTTAAAGTTTCTGGCTTTTCTATTGAACATTCTCTTGAATCTACTGGATTTATTAGATAAGATTTAATTTTTTGTATTTCTTCTTGATTTAGGTTTCCTTTTAAGACATAAATTCTTGCAGATTTCGCAGGTATCCTTTCTCCTCCTGTAATAATCTGTAAGCACTCAGTTAATGAATTTGCTCTTTGGTCAAATTGTCCTGGTAAAAATTCTATACCAAATATTATATCATTTGGCTCTTTTTTGTATTCCTCTTCATAACATATATCTACTTGTGGTTCTGAAAATATTGTATTTTTTGCTTCTTCAAAAACTTCTTCTGTTATTCCTTCTACATCATATCTGTTTAGTATGATTACATCTTCTAGATTAGATAAGTTTAAGCTTTCTTTTAAGTCTTCAAGTATTCCTTTTGCTTCTACATCAAAGCCTTTCTTTTTCTGTACAAAAATTCTTCTTACCATAAAAACCTCCATTTTAATAATACAATTATTTAACAGTAGAATTATATCATATTTTGGAAAAGAAGTATACATGAATTGATAAAATAAAAGAAAAACTGAGCAATTTTACTTGAAAATTCTTGCACAGTTTTTCTATATTACCATTTTGTTATATCTATCCTTTTTTAATTCTAAGCATTAGCTTCTTAATTCTGATTATAAAAAGTTCCTGTATCTATTGTTCCAATTGTTGTGCTTCCATTTCCTCCTGCTCCTCCTGGTACAAACCATGATCTTCCAGATGTATCTTCTGCTCTAATGCCTCCATTACTCTCCATAATGCCTTTTTCTTCTATTTTGTTTACAAATATGTTTATGCTTCCTCCTCCTGAGCTTCCTCCAGTACAATCTCCATAATTACTTGCTTGTATCCCATTTGCTTCACATTTTCCTATATTATTAAATCTATTGGATACTATTACTAGTAATCCACCTGTTCCATTTGTACCAGAGTACTCTGGTGCATTGCCTAAAATGTGTCCAGCTATTGAATATGTATAGGCTCCTGTACCTCCTGGATTTCCTGTACCTCCACCAGCCGTTCTACCAACCCATGTAGTCTTTGCTCTTCCCACACGACCTAGCCCTCCAGTAGAACAGTTTGGCAGAGCAGGAGCACCTCCTCCTGCAACACCATATAAATTTAAATTACCTCCACCAGATCCGCAGCCACCAGAGTATGAACTTCCATTACCTCCGAGCACTAGCTCCACCATAGTTTTGATCTTCATCTATACGAAGCGCTCCTGAACCTCCTCCTCCTGTTTGTCTTAAAGTTCCATCTGAGCCTTTTTTACCCGGTACTTTGCTTGAAGTATAAGCTATAAATTCTTCTCCTCCTGCAGCGCCTTCTTTAGGAACATATTCATAACTTCCATCTTTATTCTTCCATAGGTAAACATTCTCTCCTACTGCCTTTGCGCCTCTTGCTGTCATACTTATTGTTCCTCTATTTTCTATAGTTCCTTCACAATATATTGTCATTCCTTTAGGACCTCCATATCCTTCAGCACTTTTACATGATGTCAATGTTACTCCTTCTTCTATTATTATATCTCCTTCCACCTTTAGCACTACCATATTCTTTGCGTATTCTTCCCCTGCTTTTGCTACATCTTCTGTAGGATCTCCGAATTCATATACTTTTTCTGCTAAACTTGCTCCTTCTACCTCTTTTTCTCCATCTAATTCTAAATCTGCTTTATTCACTATTACATGCAAATTATACTCTATTTCTTCTGTCTCTCCTTCTCTTGTTTTCCCTTCTACCTTTACTTTATAATATCCAGTTTCTTTTATTTCAGCTATTTCTCCTAGTAATGATTCATTATCTATTTCTAATTTTTCCTTTGAATCACTACTAATATTTTCATATTTATTTACTATATTCTCTATTACATTTGCTGTATTCTCAAATTCTTCTTCCTCATTGTTTTGTTCTTTTGCATAGTTTCCGTATTCCAGCTACTGCTATATTTAATAAATTTTCTCCCAATACTGTTTTTATTGTTAATGCTGTTAGAATTATTAGAATTATGATTGTTATTATTAATGAAACTAATGTTATCCCTTCTGTTCTCTCCATTTTTTCTCCTTTGCTTACTTATATGTTTTTATAAAAGCTGGAAATATATTTTATACAATTCCAGCTTTTCTTTTTTACTTATTTAGCACTTAATGTATATGGATTTCCACTTGAACCTGAACCTGATAAGTTTAAATTTACAACATCTAGGTCTAAAATAACTATTGGTCTTAAGAATCCGCTGTTTACTTCGCTATCAGGACTTGTTCCCACTGTCATGCCTGTATTCTGAGCAGCTCTATAAGCTATACTAGGAGTTTTAAAAAGAGGACTTGAAAACGAAGTTGAATTTTTACCGATATAATGTTCCGATTATACACATAACACTTATAAGAGGTATGTGGATTTCTTATAATATTTATTCTTAAATTTGAAACACTTTGGAAGCCAAACCCTGGACAAGTATAACTAGCCCATGCTCCATAGTACTTTTCACCGAGTACTATGTGACCAGCTACTTGTATTATAAAAATTCATTGTGTGCAAAGAAATACAGTATCTTGTACCTAACAAGTAATCTGACAAAACTGTTTGATTTTCACTTTGTTGGAAAATCAGCTTATAATATTTTTCATCTTTCAAATTTTCATTAGTTAAATTTTTCTCCCAACCTGTTTGTTTCACTGTTATAGCACTTTTGGCTGTAAAATAGCTCTCTGTGTAGTATTTATTAGTACCATCTTCATTTTTTGGTTGTGTACTTCTACTTATTCCTTCTCCTTCTAATATTTGTATTGTTCTACTGTCATCTGCTGATATTCCATCTATATCTGCATATTCCTCATATTGCCATATATATGGATAGTTTTTGTAGGTTGTTTCTTTACGGCTATCTGTATATGTTTTGTATCCATTATAATCATATGTTCTTGGATTCCAGTAACTTATATTTAATATATTTTCTATATCTTCTATATTTAGGTTTCTTGATGTTGCTCCAAGTGTGCTATTACTATAACAGCTATTGCAAATATCATTCATTATTCCTACTCCATTATTGTATCCTAATGCTCCTGTTAGATATAATTGCTGTGATGTTACTCCATCTGCTATTAGTATTAGTTTTCCTGTTTCCTCTCCTGTATCCCATATTCTCCAACTAAAACTATCAGTTGTAAATATTCCATTTGATGTATTTCCTGTGTATTTTGCATTTCCTGCAATGCTGCTGTATTCTCCTTGGTCTGGTGTATATGCTACATAATCTCCTACTTCTGCTAGTGGCGTTGTTGCTGATAGTATTTCATTGCTATCTGCTTGGTTTCCAGCTCTATCTATAGCTGTTACTTTTAAGTAAAATTCTGTATTTTTCTTTAAGTTTTCATAGTCAAATTCAAATGGATTTTCTCCGATTTGGTGATGATACTCTTCCTGCTTCTATCGATGGTGATCCTGTCGAGTTTGTTCTATAGGATAATATATAGCTATATACTCCTGAACTATCATCTTCCCATCTTGCTCTTACTCTTATTGTATGCCCTCCTCTTGATACTTCTTCTATTGTTACTTTTGGTTTTTCTTTGTCTATTTTTATTGTTTCTTCTGCTGTTTCTGATATATTCCCTGCTCTATCTATTGTCCATGCTGTTATTTTACTTTCTCCTGCATTTGTTATATTTACTGTAACTGTTGTGCCTTCTGTTTCTTTTTCTGTTATTGTTGTTGCGCCTTCTACTTTATATCTTATTTTCCATGGACCTGATAATGTATCTGCTCCTGCTGTTATTGTTGCAATTCCTCCTT
>JAAWPK010000045.1 GCA_022799935.1 Clostridia bacterium | reverse complement strand
CTAATATTACTTGAAATAGAAGATAATAGTCCACACATGAATTTAGAAAAGCTAGATATAGCACTTAGAAAAAATGTATTAAATGAATACAAAAAGAATATTTATGATTTTTTGAGTAACTAAAATACCTATCTAAATTTCACTTTAGATAGGTAAATTTGGTGCGCCATCGCGGGTTCGAACCGCGGACCTTGTGATTAAGAGTCACCTGCTCTACCAACTGAGCTAATAGCGCATATCAGCGATTTTTATTATAATACTTTTTTACCTTATTTGTCAATACCTTTTATGCAAGAGGCACTATATGATTTATAAATTCTTTATAATAAGTCATTTTTGTGCCTCTTTTTATTATTAATTTTCTTTTATACTTCTTTTATTTGCAACATATACTGTATATGTAATTAGCATTCCTATAAAAGCTGTTATGAGCTGAGTTGAACTCATTGCTATTTGTAAGTTTTGCACTAGTTTTTCTGGGAATACACCAAAAGCTTTAAGTATATTGAATCCTAAAAATATTATTCCTACTTTTATGACTATTGAAACAATTCCTGTTATAAAATAATTTACCTTTTTATTTAATAATAGTAGTTTATATAAATATACAATGGCAAAATTTCCAAGCCATATTGCTGGTATCATATATGCCATATATACAGAAGCAGTTTTAAATACATATCCTCCAAGTATTGTTGATATACTTGGTAGTGTTATTATTCCTATTATTTTTTTCCAACCTTTTACATTTATTGCTGCAACTATTAATGCTGTATTTACAACTCCACCTACTATTATTTGTGAGTGAGATGCAATATAGCTATTTGCTCCAAAAATCGAATTTAAGAATTTTGCTAAGAATGTGGGTATAATTAATGCTCCTATACAAATTAATATCATTTGAGCTATTTCTAATGTTTTAGAATAGTCTTTCATATTTGTATTTAATACTTTCTCTTTTTCCATGCTCTTTTCTCCCTTCTTCTTTTTAATTATACTTTATCATATATCATTTTTCAAGCAGTTTTATCTTGAAAAAAAAGGAAGTATTGTTTTTATTTACAATACCTCCTTTTTTTGAGAGTTATATTTCTAATAAGAATAAGATAGCTTAATTTATATCTTTCAATTTTCTGTATCTTAGATAGGCAATAACACTTACACCTAATATTAATACTGTTATACCTAATATAGAATAATTTACTCCGGCTTGTGGAAGTTTTCCTTTTACTGTTGTTGTATCTTTTCCTGTATTTTTATCATTTTGTGAATTACTTCCATTTTGTGAATTATTAGATCCAGCATTCCATTTGTTATCATTGTTTGTTTTATCATTGTCAGTCTTATCATTGTTTGTTTTATCTTGATTATCTGTGTCGTTTGTAGTTGTACCTTTTGTATTAGCTTTTATTGTTGTACTTCCTGATAATACAGGACAGCTTAATACTGCTGTAATTTCATTTTCTCCAGTTATATTTCCACCTGTTAAGCTAACTGTTTGAAGTTGACCATTATCTCCATCTTGAATATTATATGAATATTCTATACAAGGTGTAGAATATCCTGTATTTTTTATTGTTCCATTTGTTACATTTCTTTCAGGGCTATCTCCAAACTTAATTTTTAGAGTAGGAACTTGACTTCCTTTTATCTTATCACTAAAATACACATTGATTTTTACTGTCTGAGGTGTATTGTATGTACCTGAAGCAGGGCTTGCTACTTTTATATCTGTCACTTTAACAGCATTAGCATTAACTAAATATTCTTCTATTGTTTTTGCTTCTTTTAATCCGTCATGTATAATTGCTCCATGAACTGTTTTTGTCCCATCTCCAACTTGCTCTATCCATAAAATATATAATCCATCATTATATTCAGCTCCTGTAAAGTATCCATCTTGCTTGTATCCATTAGTTGGATATGCAGGTAATGAACTTTCTAAAGATGTAATATCTCCTTTTCCATTTTTTATTTTAAGATATTTCTCTATAAAATTTCTATCTGTCACTTTTTTGAATTGATAATAAGTTCCTTTTGATAAACTACTATCTCCTTTTCCTATTGAATTATATAATCGATTAATTGAATACCATGAACCTTTATAATAGTCATAATTAATTGCTTGTAAATATGGTAATTTCAAATTTACTTCTAAAGCATTTATAACATACTTTCCATCTGTACTATCTTTTACCTTTACATAGATATATCCTGTGTCTGTTACTTTAAGTACATCTCTGATATCTTCATTTGAACCATTTAAATTTATTACTGCTGTATTTTTAGTGCAATTTGCAATAGTATACCATTTTTCTGGCTTTCCGCCTTTTAGTGTTAAAGCAAATTCATATTGTTTTCCTTCATCTAAGTTAAGTCCTGTAATTGTAAGTTCAATACTACCATCATTTCCCATAATCCTTCTAGTGTATTTTATTTCTGCATTTACTGTATTTGGAATTGCTAATAAGCTTAAAGCAATTATTATTGCTATTAGCAATGTTTTAATTACTATTTTTTTACTTTTCATCTTTATTCCCTTTCCTTTTGTTTTTTAGTCTTTCTATCCTTCGATTTTATTTCCAAATATTGATTTGGCTATGCTCCCTATAACTGGTAATTCAGGATCTTCTTCATTGCAAGCTTTAATTATTCCAAAAACTACTGAGATAAGATATATTACCCATATTGCTGTTCCAAGAAATGGTATAGGTACAAATCTTCTTGCAATGTTTAGCAAAATATATCCTACACCTATAACTATTGCTTGTGCTGCATGGAATTTTGTATTTCTTTCACAATCCTTTAATCCATACAAAACAATTAACCCTCCAAGCCAACTAAAGATATAGGCTAAAATGCTCTTCCCCTTTTCACTCAAAATTTACACCTCCTTACATTTTTTGCCATTTATTTCTATAAATCACAATTTTTTTCATTTTTATAATATCATTATGAAAATAAATTGTAAATAGTTTTTATAAATATATTTATATTTTTAATAAATTTACTTTATTTAAATAATATTTATAAAAACATATAATATATTTTATAAAATTGGAGGCTACTTAAATATGGACGAAAATAAAAAAAAGATAATCTCTAAAAATATTGGAAATAGAATATATAACTTAAGAAAATCGAATAAACTTAGTAGAGAAAGATTTGCTGAAATCTGTAATCTGTCTTCTCAGCATGTTTATTATATGGAAAAAGGAGATTTTTTACCTGGATGTATGACAATAATAGATATTTGTAATAATTTTCCTATTACCCCCTCTGAATTATTAATAGATTCTTTAAATATTAACTTTAATATCTTAGATGAATCTGTTAAGGCTGATTTCGAAAAATTATCTAATAAAGATAAAAAATTTATCCAAGAATTATTAAAAACCAGTATAAACCTTTTTCTAGAAAAATAAAGCAATTAGCATAGAAGCTAACTGCTTTATTTTTAAACTTTACTTCCAGTTTGTATTACTTTTGTCATTGGATTATAGCTGTCAGTTGAAAGTACTGTTTTTGATATTATTTTATTATTTTTCTTTACTATTTTATATGCAATACTCTTTGCTCCATTAGCTCCTGCTGTTTTAACTACTTCCTGTCCAGGAGCAAGTGAACTATCATGTATATATTTAGTTTTACAAAGAATGGTATCTGTTACTTCACTTGTTAGCTCAATTTCAAATTCTTCTTTTTCTTTAATTCCTAAAACTTCAATTTTCAAAATTCCATTTTTTGCTTCTGCTTTTAACTTTATTGCATAATTTCTTGAGTTTTTAAACTTAAAGTCTCTTGATCCATATGAAACAGTTGCATCTAATCCTGGTTTTACATAAGATACAACCGCTGAGTGATTATATCTTTCTACTATTTCTAAGTTTGCATATAATGCTGTATTGTATATTGTACTAGATACTTGGCAAACTCCTCCCCCATAACTTTCTACAAGTTCTCCAGCAGAATAAGCTCCTGCAAGCATATATCCTTTTGCCTTTGTTCTTGGTCCAACTACTCCATTAAATGAAAATCTTTCTCCTGGAATCAATACAGTTCCATCTATTGCTTCTGCTGCAAGTTCTATATTCTTTGATCTATTCTTATTACTTGCATCATATCTTGTAGAAAAACTTCCAAGTATATCTGGAAATGCTTCTTCTCCCAATTTTTCAGTAGTTACCTCTGGTTTTGCTATTTTTAATGGTATTTCATACTCTTCGCTATTTTCTTTTAATTTTTCTTTTGCTTCTTCTATGGTTATTGCAAAATCTATTCCATTTGTATGAGGAGATAATGTTGATGTTTTTTCATCATATGTAGCATTCTTAGGTTCTTTATATATTTCATTTCTTATTTTTTCTAAATTTACTTCATCTGGACTTTTAGTTATAGTTGGTATTTCTAATTCATTTATCTTTTTTCCTTCTATTTTTTCTCTTATTAACTTTTCTATTTCTTTCTGTAATTCTTCTTTATTAACTAAAACTCCTGCTTTTCCTTTTGTAATTTCTAGTTTGTCTTCATCTATATAATAACTATTATCTAAAAATTTATCTTCCCACTCATCATCTAAATTATTATATATACTTTGAAGTATATCATTATTAAACTTAAAGTTTAAATCTAGTTTTTCTCCATATATCATTATTTTCAATATTTTATAATTATTTGCAATTATGTTACTATTTCTTCCAAGTGTGCATGCTTCATATACTTTGTCAGCTACATCTACTTCTAGTTCCATTTGCTTTAATGTAACTATTTTCTCATGTTCTCCATGCTTCAGTGTAATCTGCTCTTCCATCATATCTTTTATAATTTTCTGGAACTTTTCTTCTGCTTCTGTCTTTGACAGACCAGAAATATCTATATTATTGATACTTACTTTATTTATTATATTAGAATTTGTAGCACTTATTAAGGCAAATATTGTTGAAAATACACCTAAAATAATTAGAATTATAACTATAGCATATATAAATTTACCATTTTTCTTTTGCTCTCTTCTCATATTTTTTCCCTTCTTTATATAATCTTATTTTTATATTATCACAAAGTAAATCTTGGTGCAATATAATTAAGTATAATTTAAGATGTAGCTTTTTTATTCTAGTTTTATAATTTTTACTTTTTTCCATTTATTGCTAGACATCTTTAGTATTTTTTTGTATAATAATATCAAAATACATAGAAAGAGGTTGAATTTTATGATAGGCGACATGCTTGCAAAGGCTAGAAAATCTAAGGATATTTCAAAAACAGAACTTGCTAGAGTTACTGATATTAATATAGGACATCTAACTCACATTGAAAAAGGAGAAAGAAATCCAAGTCATAAAGCTTTAAAAAATATCTGTAAAGCGCTAAATATTCCTTATCAACCACTAATGTTTACTTATGATAAAGAATTAACAGAAGAACAACAAAGTTATGATGCAATAAATCACATTTCATATAATAAAATAATTGCAGTTGACAAAATTAGTGGATTTATTGATTGTCCACCTTCTGTACCAAGTGCTGCTATTGCAATAAAAGTTCCAGATAATTCAATGGAACCTACATTTGCTAAAAATAGTTATGTTTATGTTGAATTAAATACACCTTTGAGCTCAAAAGATTATGGTCTTTTCGAATTAAATGATAAAGTTATAATAAGAAAATTCTTTTCTAAAAAAGGCAAAATAACATTAAAGGCAGATAATAAAGATTTAGACGAAATTCGAGTTTCAGACACAGATAATTTATGCATAATTGGTAAAATTTTTAAAATAAAATAGTTTTTTTGTAAAAAAAGCTTGAATATTATTTTATTTAATATTATAATATTACCATCAAAAGATAAAATAAGTGGGAGATTTTTATGGAATTAACAAAGAATATATTTTTTAATACAGATAAATTAGTTGCAAATACTACTGTTAAGATATCTTATACAGGGAAATTATTTCAAGACCAGGCAGATGAAGTATTTATTCATTATGGTTTTGGTGTGTCTTGGGAAAATCTTAAAGATGTAAAAATGGATAAAACAGATCTTGGTTTTCAAGCAGAGATAACTTTAGATGATTCAGATACACTTAGCTTCTGTTTTAATGATGGACAAGGAAATTGGGATAATAATGATAATCAGAATTATACATTTGATATAGAGGAATTACCAACATCATTGATCTTACAAGAAGATTTAAGTTTAGATTCTCATCCTAGACTCAGAAAATCTTATATTTGGAGCAAAAAAATAAGACTTGCAATTTATAAGGTTATTACTTACTTACCAAAATTAATTTCTGGAAATTATAAAAGAAAAATATCAAATGATTAATAAAATAAAAAACAATTTCTGTAAATGGAAATTGTTTTTTATTTTATCTTTTCCTATATTATCCATCCTCCGGTCCACTGTTATAACTTGTCCTGTTATATATTTATTTTCTATTATTGCTTTGACTATATTTGCTATATCTTCTGTTTTTCCCATTTTTCCTAATGGAATTTCTTTTTCCAAATCTTGAATTTCTTCTTTAGACAAATTTTTATTCATGTCTGTATCTATAATTCCTGGTGCCACAGCATTTACTCTTATATTAGATAACCCGAACTTCCTTTGCTAAAGCCTTTGTCATTCCTATAATTCCTGCTTTTGTAGCTGAATAATGAACTTCACAAGAACCACCTGTTATTCCCCATACTGATGATATATTTATTATAGAACCTTCTTTTCTTTGTATCATATTTGGAAGTACTTCTCTTATCATATAAAATACTGAGCTTAAATTTACTTTTATCATATTTTCCCAGTCTTCATCACTAATATCTGTAAATAATTTCTCTTGAGATATTCCAGCATTATTAACTAATATATCTATCTTTCCATACTTTTCTAAAGTAAATTCTACTAAAGCTCTTATTTCTTCCTTACTAGATACATCTGCTTTAAATATATCTATTTCTATATTTTCTTTTTTCAATTCTTCTTGCATTTCTTTTGCCTTGTCTTCTGATTTATTATAGCTTCCAACAACTTTTATTCCTTGCCTTGCAAGAGTTTTAGCAATTTCTCTACCGATTCCTCTAGACATCCCTGTTATTATTGCAATCTTTTCCACAATCTTTCCCCTTTTCTTTAATTAAATAATTTTTCATAAATGTACTATTTAATCTAATTGTATATCTTTATTTTATAATCAAATAATAACATCTTATTCTTAAATTATCAATTGTTTTGGGCTATTTTAATTGAAAAATTACATAAAATTCTAAGTCACACTAATCAAACAATAGTATCTTTTGTTAACTTTTATTGATTTTGCTATTTTATGTTGTTATAATAATTGTCGAATTAATATTTAATATGGTATTAGTTGCAAGTTTTAATTGCATTGATGTTGGTTTTATGCTGGCATCTTTGTAATAGAGAGGAAAAGTTGCCTATACAAACAACAAATTGGAGGAATTTATCATGAGTAAACTCTGCAAGCGGTTCTTTTCCCTGGCACTAGCACTGATCATGCTGCTTTCCTGCATGTCGTTTGCTTCTGCGGCGGAAGTTGAGGAGCAAAATTTCCTCAGTGTTCCAAGTTTGTCCGCTGTTCAACCGAGAGCAACAGTTCTTCTGATGGAAGGAGAAACTGGTGGAAGCAGCGGTGGTAGTTCTGGCTTATATTCCGGTGGGACAACCCTTACCAGTTCACAATACTTCACTATTGTCGTATCCACCAGAACCACATGCTATGTTGATGTTTGGGGCGGTAATGGCAATGGAGGTTTCTGGGAGGGTAGCCTTACAATTCCCAGTACTAATGGTAAAGCTGTTCAAAGGTCTGTTACCTGTAATAACGGAATTTTCCCTCCTGCTTATTACCACTATTCCATCACTTTTGAGAACCCGAATGAATCATATGCGTTCCAGTTCTTCCGCACAGATTACTACCATAACACCTAATTAGTTTCCTGCAAACAATGTCGACTTAAATATTCTAGGCAATTTTTCTCTCACAAAAGGATGCGGTTTCCCGCATCCTTTTGGTTTAACAATACATTTCCACTATTAATATTCTACTTCATCTGGTCCTTGTATATCTTCATCAGTTACTGTTCCAACTGAATAGTAACCATACATTATAAAATCATATTTTTTATCTATACTCTTAAAAGCAAAACCTGTTGATTTCTCTACAATTATCTCTACTCCATTCTTTGTTATCGCATAACACTCTTTTCCCTCATACTTAGTACTCTTAATTTTTGAGTTAATTGCATAATCAATGTATTCTCCTAAATTTTCCATATTTATTAAATTAACACTAATGCTACTTATGCCATGTGTAATAGCAGAATTTGGATATTTTTTATTTTCTGAAAAAGCTTGTTGTTCTTTGTCCCAGTATCTAGACATTGAAAACTGCTCTATTTCATTTTTATAATAATCTACTTGCTCTATATAACTATTCTCTTTCCAATTATATATTTTAAATTTTGCTAATGATATATTATCCTTTGAATATTCATCAAATATCACACACATTTCCATATTATTGTTAAACATTTTTTTAATATAATGACAATTGCTGCTATCTATTGCTTGTTTATTAGTCATTAGGCTAGTTAGTATTATCATTCTTCTCACAACTGAAATAGAAAATACTAATATTATTAATAAAAATACTATTGTTAGTGTTTTAAAAACTTTTAATCTAATACTATATTTTTTTATATAATCTCTTCCTTTTTCTTCATGCTTATTTGAATACATATCAATTTCCTTTTGCATATTTTGAAGAATTTTTTTACATTCTTCGCAACTATTCAAGTGTTCTTCAATAAAGCTATTTGTTTCTTCGTCTGTTAGTTTATCTATGTATTTTGGTAACAAATTTTGAACAACTTTGCATTCTCTTTTATCTTTCATACTAATCAACCTACTTTAATCTTTGCTTTCTTTTATAAAATGTTATTATTTAATCTAACTATATATCTTTATTTCATAATTAAATAATAACATTTTTTTTCTTATTTATCAATTGTTTTGGACTATTATTTTTTTACTTTTGTTAACTTTTATTAAAAAAATTGCAAAAAAGTAAAAATTACTCTAATTAAATAAAATACTAGTATCTTCTGTTGACTTTGGTTGATTTTATACTAGCATTTTTATAATTATTCCCCAGTATAATGAAGTGGTAAAATGAAAGTAGATTTTTGTGTCTACTTTCATTTTACCACTTCACATAGCTGGGGGATTACTTTAATATTATTAATCTGAAAGTTTCAACGCAGTCCAAAACTCTTTACGATTCAAGTGTTTCTGATACCTCTGCAGGAACTGCCTCTGACCATTTGAATTCTGGAGATACAATCTATTGGGAATGGTCTGTTACAAGAGGCTCCATCACTCGTGGTATCATCGACATAACTGCGCTTAGCTGACTGCTCTTTAACAGCAGTTTATCCCTTTATCAAATAACTTACTAGGCAACTATCCTCTCGCAAAAGGGCTGTGGAAAACCACAGTCCTTTTGTTTATATATTTTCATCTTTTATATCATCTACTATATCTCCACTTTTTACTTTACTTTTGGCTATATATATTGCCATAAAAATTACTACATATATACTAATAATACATATTGTAATATCTAACCAAGGTAATACAAATTTATCATACGCAATATCAAAATTCCTTCTATATATCATATATAATATTATACAACTTATTAATATTCCATATATAATAGCATTTAATCCATAAAATATTCCTTCTAATAATAACATTTTATTTATCTTATTTTTGTCCATTCCCATTGATTTTAATACAGCAAATTCTATTTTCCTTAAATTTATATTTGAAATGATAGTAATAAAGATATTTAGTGCACTGAACATTGAAATAAATGTAATAAATCCATATATAACTATTTTTTTAACCATTCCTATATTATTTCTTTGTGTTTGTTCCTTGTAAATATTAGTTTCAATTATATAAGATCCTTCTCCTACTTTCTTTTTTATATTTTCTAATTCTGAGTCAATTCCATCACTATTATCTGTATAAATATATAAGATTGTATCTTCATATGATTTTTTCCATTCTTTCGATGTTTCTTCACTTATGAACACTTGACAGCAAGGATACTTACTTAATATTTGTTTAATAAGATGTTTTTTATTTATTTCTTTTGCATTCATAGTATGAACTATCTTTAATTTATATTCATTTTCCTGTACTCTATCTTCTAAGTTCTGGATAATTACATCTTCTCCGAATAACTCTTTTAGTCTATTTTGCGTAATCTGTTCATATTCTCTACCCTTTTTACTATCTTCTTCATTTTTATTATATTCTATCAAGTTATTACTGTTAACTTCTTTAATAGTTATTGTATCTCCTTTTTCATAAGTTGTTGCTTTTATATTTCTTCCATATTTTGTTTCATTAGTTACTATATCACTAATAATGCACTCTCCATTTTTTAGTTCTTCTATTCCAACCATATTTATAAATTCTTCATACTCTTTTCCTGACAATACATTAATAGAAACATTATAAAGTAAATTCTCATCATCTTTATATATATATAACATATGACTTTTACTTAATTCTTTTATTTCTTCTGATATTTCATTTTCTTTCGTTTTTAATTTGTATTCACTAGGAGAATATACATTCAAATCTTTTACCCAAAGGTAATTTTGAATAAGACCTTTTTCATTTAAATCCTCTTCAATTATTTTTTTAGTTTCTTCTATATTTTTAGTAGCACTACCAATTTTTATACAATACAGTTGATTTTCTTTAGATATTTGATCATTCTCTAAATTTCTATTAAGATAACATTTTAGTATATCACTTAAGCTTAAAAATAACACCATACTTGTTATTATTGATATAACTATTGTCTTATTTATTGATTTATCTCTCTTAATATTTTTATATGCAAGTTCACCTTCTTGTTTAAATATAGATTTTATAAATTTGGGAATTTTAATTTCTTTTGCTTTTACTTTATTTATCTTTCTTATTGCTTCTACTGGATATATTCTATTTATCTTTTTCATAGGAATCATACTAGATATTATTGTTGCTATATAAATAACTACTAAAGTAAGAAAAACCACATTCCTTGTAACTACCATATAGAATCTAACACTAGGATTTACTAAAATTTTATCTCCAGTTATATTTACCATGGCTCCACTTATAAAACCATTTAAAATTTTAACTGTAAAAAACGAAAGTAAAACTCCTATTATTATTCCAATAACTATACCTATTGTAGCTAATATAAAGCTTTCTTTAAGTAATAGATTAGTTCTTTGCTTTTTTTCCATTCCAATAGATGATAGTACTCCAAATTCTTTAACTCTTTGCGAGTATGTCATTTTAAATGAAGTATATATTACAATAATAGCAGATATTCCGAGTAATAGCTATTATTCCAATTACAACTTTTCTTAAATCTTCTCCAAATTCTAAGGAATCGGCATCTACTGTCCAAATAGGAACATCTTCTCCTATTTCTTCAATACTATTGCTAGTTCTAACTCTAGTATCTTCCATATCTACTAAAGCATAATTTAAAAGTGCATTAAAATATGTCAAATTCTCATATTGTTCTTCACTTGTTTCATATAAATTGAGCCTGCTTGCAATATCTTTAGTAGTTTTAAATATTTTCTTGATATTTTTCGTAAGTATAGTTATATCAACTATTGTATATTCATTAAATGCTGTTTCATCATAATATGCAATACATCCAGCAGTAGCATGAGTAAGAGATCCACCTACTCCATTAGGTAACATATTTTCTGTTTTACCTACAATAATATAATTATTTTTTATTCCATTAATAGTAAGTTCTATCTGTTCTCCAATATTTTTTTCTAGAAAAGACTTATCTACTACTATTTCTGACTTATTTTCTGGGAATCTTCCCTCTGTTAAAACAATATGATAATTTTTTATAGCATTCTTATCAAAAGCAGTAAGATTAACATCTAAGTGCATATATTCACTTATACTTTCTTCTGATGTCCCAATATTGTGCATTATTGATATTTCTTTTATATTACTATCTTTTGCAATTTCTAAAGCATCTCTATATGTAATATTTGCAAATTTTGCTTCCCAGTTTTCTTCTAATCTCATTATATTTACCACATATTCTTTATAGCTTGTTATTAATATAAGTGATGTTATTAATAGTATTGTTCCAAGTGCTATTCCGAACAAGAGTTGCTATACTTCTTTTTTTATTTTTCTTTATGTACTCAAAAGCTAATTTACTTGTTATTTTCATATTTTCCCCTTTATTTTATCTTTTTATCTGCTACAATTTTTCCATCATTTATTGTGATTATTCTATCTGATTCTTTTGCTATATTTTCATCATGTGTTACAAGTATTATTGTTTGTTTATATTCTTTATTTGACTTCTTTAAAAGTTCTATTATTTCTTTCGAATTTTGACTATCTAAATTTCCTGTTGGTTCATCTGCAAGAAGTATTGATGGTTCCTGAAGCAAACTTCTTCCTATTGCTACTCTTTGCTGTTGTCCGACCAGATAATTCATTTGGTAAATTTTTTCTTCTATCCTCTAAACCTAGTTTTTTTATCATCTCCTCTAGTTTTTCTTTGTCTTCTTTTTTTCCATCTAGTTTTATTGGAAGCACCATATTTTCTTCTACATTTAATACTGGTATTAAGTTATAAAATTGATATATTAATGCTACATCTCTTCTTCTAAATTCTGCTTGTTTTGGTTCGCTTAAAGTATATATATTGGTTCCATTTACTTCAATTTCTCCAGTTGTAGGCTTGTCTACTCCTCCTATCATATGAAGTAAAGTTGATTTTCCAGAACCACTTGCTCCCACTATTGCAACAAACTCTCCTTTTTCTATTTCAAATGATACATTATCTACTGCTATTGTCTTTGTATCTTTTTCTCCATAAATTTTGCTTAAATTTTTTACTTTTAAAATACTCATTATTTGTTCCTCCCTTTTTTTGTTTTACTTTAAAGTTTATCTCCTCATTTTATTACAATTTTTGTAATTTTATTATTTAATCTAATCATATATATTTATTTGATAATTAAATAATATCATCTCATTTTTAAATTATCAATTGTTTTTGTCCATTGCTTCTTTTACTTTTATTAACTTTTGCCAAAAAATTGCACAAAAAAAAGCCAATAATCAAGATTGTTCAAGACTACTGACTTTATTGGAGCCAATTACCCGATTCGAACGGGTGACCTACGCATTACAAGTGCGTTGCTCTACCAACTGAGCTAAATTGGCATATATTGGTGACCCGTACGGGAATCGAACCCATGTCTCCGCCGTGAAAGGGCGATGTCTTAACCGCTTGACCAACGGGCCATTGGTGAGCTATCCGCGACTCGAACGCGGGACAACTTGATTAAAAGTCAAGTGCTCTACCACCTGAGCTAAT
>JAAWPK010000044.1 GCA_022799935.1 Clostridia bacterium | reverse complement strand
CCCCCAACTACATATTAAACTAAAATAAGGCGTCTGTCAATAAAAACGCCTTATTTTAGTTTAACTTTTTTCTTTTATTAATCCTTTTTATCTAATTTATTATATCAATTTCAAACTTATCTCTTTATCTTTTTTCTTTGACTTCGTAATATCTTCTTGTCCATTTTTCATTCGCATTTCAATTTTTATAACATGAAACAAAAAAATAACTTTTTTATTTGCTATTTCTTATACATTGTCACAAATGAAATATCATTTGTGACGAGTTTATGGCTGGGGTAGTAAGATTCGAACTTACGCATCGATGGGTCAGAGCCATCTGCCTTACCGCTTGGCTATACCCCAATATATTTTTTTACTTTAGATATTTTAACACATTTTTTTTAAAAGAGCAATAGTTATTTTTATAGCAAAATTTTCTTATATATTGCTTTTTTTCTTTATAAATGTTATCATATAAGTTAGTTACGAAGGAGAAAATTTATGTTTAAACAAGATATTGAATTTTATAGTCCTACTAATTTAAAAGCTTATAATTTAGACCAAACTATGCGTTATCAATTAAACATACTTGAAAATTTAGATGTCTTTACTAGAAGACATAGTGAAAATGTTGCAAACTTAACTTGTAGAATGTGTGAATATTTACATGCTAGCAAAGCCTTTACTATTCATGCAACAATTTCGGCTTACCTTCACGATATTGGTAAAATGTTTATTCCACCAGAAATTTTAAATAAACCAGATATATTAACAAATGAAGAATTTGAAGTTATGAAAACTCATACAACTATTGGTTATAATATTTGTATGAAGGATTTAAAACTTAGACCTTATGCTCGGTCGGAGCGCTTTACCATCATGAAAATTTAGACGGTTCTGGATATCCTAGTCGGATTAAAAAAGAAAGAAATTCCATATTTTGCTCAAGTCATTCATATTGCTGATGTGTTTGATGCCATTGTTGCTAAAAGGCAATATAAAACTCATATAAACATCTCAGAAACTCTAAAGCTTCTTATAAAAGATGCTCAACCTTCTATTCAATCAGTTGCTTTAGATGTTTTAGCTACTGACTCTAAATATGGAAAGATAAATCCAAAGGTTTTAAATGTATTATTTAAAGTTGTTATTGATGATACTTTGTATGAAATAAGTTGCACTATGGAATACATACAATTTTTAAAGGATCAATTAAAGAGATTAAATAAAATCAAAAAGTATGATGATAAATCTATCTCTTCTAAAAAAAGTAAAGATAAAGAATATTATAAAGATTGTATGGAAATTTTATTTGAAAATGGTGAAACTTTTGACAATTATAAACAAGTATCTCTAGAGTATGAAGAAGCACTAAAGTCTAGAAACGATGTTGTAAAAAAGTTATATAAAGAAATTGAAATTATAAAAAAACTTAGACCTTAAGTTAAAACTAAGGACTTTGTTTATACACAAAGGAGAAAATTTATGTTTAAGCAAGATATTGAATTTTATAGCCCTACTAATTTAAAAGCTTATAACTTAGATCAAACTATGCGTTACCAATTAAATATGCTTGAGAACTTAGATGTCTTCACTAGAAAACATAGTGAAAATGTTGCAAATTTAACTTGCAGAATGTGCGAATATTTGCGTGCCAGTCAAATGTTTACTATACATGCAACTACATCTGCTTATTTACATGATATTGGAAAACTTTTTATTCCTCTTGATATACTTAATAAACCAGATAAATTGACCAATGAAGAATTTGATATAATGAAAACTCATACTACTATCGGTTACAATATTTGTATGAAAGATTTAAAACTTAGACCTTATGCTCGGTCGGAGCACTTTATCATCATGAAAATTTAGATGGTTCTGGATACCCTAAAGGTCTTACCAAAAAAGATATTCCTTATTACGCTCAAATTATCCATATTGCTGATGTCTTTGATGCAATTGTAACTAAAAGGCAATATAAAACTCATATTAATATTTCTGAAACTTTAAAGCTTTTATTAAAAGATGCTCAGCCTTCTATTCAGTCTATTGCACTTGACCAACTTTCTACTCAATCTAAATATGGCAAAATTAATGAAAAAGTCTTAAGAGTTTTATTTAAAGTTGTTATTGATGATACTCTATATGAAATAAGCTGTACAATGGAATATGTAAAATATTTGAAAGATCAACTTAAAAGATTAAATAAAATACTTAAATATGAAGCTAAATATGTTTCTGCTAAAAAGGAAAGTGATAAAGAATATCTTAGACAATGTATGGAATTCTTATTTGATCAAGGAGAAGACTTTAGTAACTATCATCAAGTAATATTAGATTATGAAGAAGCACTGCAAAATAGAAATGATGTAATAAATAAATTATATAAAGAAATTGAAATTATAAAAAAACTAAAGAACTAAACTAAAAAAAGAAAGACTTTCTATGATAATAAATTTTACCTTAGAAAGTCTTTCTTTTTTAATCTTTATTATATGTCTTTTCACTTATTATATATCTTGGTCTTGCTTTTACTTCCATATATATCTTACCTATATATTCCCCTATTACCCCTATACTAACAAGTTGTACTCCTGATACACATAAAATTATACATAATGTACTTGCCCAACCAATAATTGAATTTCCAGTTATTACCGTGATTATTACCCAGATAATACCTATCATTCCTAAAAGAGCTACTAATAATCCCATTGCTGTTATTATTCTGATAGGTTTTATGCTTAAACTAGTTATTCCATCAAATGCTAATCCTAACATTTTTGATAATGGATAATGTGATTCACCTGCAATTCTTTCTTTTCTTTCATAATATACACTGGTACTTTTAAATCCTACTAACGGAAACATTCCTCTTAAGAATATATTAACTTCTTTAAAATTTTCAAATTCTTTTAGTACTCTACTACTTACTAATCTATAGTCTGCGTGATTAAATACTACTTGTACTCCCATAGTTTTTAGCAATTTATAAAAACTCTCTGCTGTAAACCTTTTGAAAAATGTATCTGTTTTTCTTTTACTTCTAACTCCATATACTATTTCAGCACCATTTAAATATTCTTCTACCATTTTATCCATTGCATTTATATCATCTTGTCCATCACAATCTATACTTATTGTAATATCACATTTATCCTTTGCCTCCATTAGCCCTGCAAGTACAGCATTTTGATGTCCTCTATTTCTACTTTGAGAAATCCCAATAAAATGTGTATCTTTTTTTGATAAATCTTCTATTATCTCCCAAGTCTTATCCTTACTTCCATCATTAACAAATAATATTTTACTTGCCTCTCCTATTAGTCCTTTTTTTTCTAATTCTTTTATTTTATTTAAGAACATATCACAAGTTATTGGTAATACTTTTTCTTCATTATAGCATGGTATTACTATCCATAAATTTGGTTTCATCTAATTTCTCCTCTTTTATTTAACTGTTATTTATATATTCATTTATCCTTTTTACAAAAATATCTGGATATTTAATGCTTTGTTCTTCTATTAATTTTTTCCACACATCTGCTTCTTTTTCATCTACTGCTTCTATTCTTTCATAAAAAGTAAATACAATCCCATTTTCCATATCAAATTCATTTACTTTTCTGAATTTAACTTTTATTTCTTGTATATTCAATATTGCATTATTTATATCTGGTATTGTTTTACTACTTGTTGCACCAGTTGCATTTAATATTTGATTGGCTATTATTACATATTTAGCACTAAATATAGCTGTTGGGAATCCATGTACTGAATCTATTGAAGCTTCAAAGTTCATTATATTTTTCAAAGGTGCATTTGGAGCACCATATCCAGAAAAAGTCTGAGAACAATATTCAGAAGTTGCAAAGTTTGTATACACAGTGTCTTTACCTTCTTCACAATTTTCTTTTATAAATTCTACTATTTCTCCTATTTTATCATAGTCTTCTCTGTACTCAGGTTTAATGCTAATATCACTATAAAAATTATTATCAAAAAATACTTTATTTTCTGTTAACGCTCCATATTCTGAAGTAATCAAATATATAAGTACTATAACTAATAAGCTATTTCTTATATATTTATTATTTATTTTACATACTGCTGCAATTCCTAATATTAGAAGTATTAAGTATTGCATAACAAATATCAGTGATTGGTGATACCAAGTGTTTTGAACTCTAGTAAATAATATAATGGTTATTATATAAGTTAAAATATTAGTTAATACAAAAAATCTAGTTTCTTTCTTAGTTAGCCAATATACAGTTCCTATAATAATTAATATTATAGCAAAAATTCCTAAGAACTCATATTGCTGTCTAACTTCATGACTTAATCCTCCCATATTCCAATCTGAATAGCTAACTGAATAATTTGCAACTATTGTTTTATACATTATTGGGAATAATAATAATGTAAGTGCTAAAACTGCTATAACTACAAAGGTAAGTGTATTTTTTATTTTTCTTTTTAATAATTCTTTATCTTTATCTAAAATTGCTTCTAATATAGTAAAGATTCCATATGCAATATAATACCCTATCATCCAGAAAATGTACCATCTTCTAGTTATTGCAAGTAGGAATGAGAATAATATTATTAATCCCCATTTTACAAAATCTTTTTCCTCAAATTTATAATTAGATAAGATTAAAGTTATTAGTCCTACAAAGAATAATCCAAATATATCTGGCTGACCAGTAAAAGCTGCTTTATGTAATAAAGGAAATACCAGCAAAACTATTGATGAAAGTATTACAAGTACTTTTCTTTCTTTTATTTTAGTTTTATTACAAATATTTATAATATTTAATAATAATACGAACATTACTGGCAGTATCTCTGTAATCATAAATACTATAATAAACAATGCAGGTGTCTTATTTGTAAATGAAAATATTAGAGTTGTAAATGATAGTAGGAAATATCCGTAATCGCTACTATATGTTGTTTTTACTACATCTTTTATTCCTCTTATAAAACTTTCTTCAAAACTCTCTAGTAAACTCATTTGATTATTATAATAACAAGTTTGATCCCAAGTATATATTTGTCTAGTATTCATCATTATTAAAATATATATTAACACACATACTGTTAATATAACTGCTGAATATATGTAAAACCTTTTGTCAAGTTTTATATTACATTTCTTTATAGTAATTTTAGCTGTAAAATATAAGAACATTAATGACCATATTCCAAATAGAAAAAATGGTATTTTCTGAAATATCCATATTTTTGCTAAAGATGCTATTCCAAAAACTATTAAAAGAATTGTTAGTATTAAAAAAGTTAAATAAAACTTGTCAGATGTAACTTGCTTTAAAAAATCATATATATTTTTCTTTATTTTCATCTTATCCTTTCAAATTCATATCTTTGTTTTTTAATATTATTAGTATAACATATATTGTTCAACTTTACTATATCTAAAATAATAAAAATCATATTTTGTAACTGTTCAGAAGTATTTAACTAGAATATAATATGTAGACTAACTATGTTTCTTCAAAAGAAAATTAAAGAAGGAAAACTATTTTAAATATCTGTTTTCCCTCTTCATACATTTATTCTAATCCAAAGCTAACACCTAATGCATTATTTATTTGATTTATTATTTCGCCATCATCTATATGACCTATTCTTTCTTTCAGTCTGCTTTTATCTATTGTTCTAATTTGTTCTGCAAGTACAATCGAATCTGCCTTTAACCCATTATTTTGTGAACCTATTTCTATATGTGTTGGAAGTTTTGTTTTTCCTGTTTGTGATGTAATTGCAGCAGCAATAACTGTAGGACTATGTTTATTTCCTGTATCATTTTGTATTATAACTACTGGTCTTATTCCTCCTTGTTCTGAACCGACTACTGGACTTAAATCTGCATAAAACATATCTCCTCTTTTTATTACCATTTGTTTATTCACTCCTACTATTACATATATTTTCAGATATATTTTAATTATTAGTCTTGAGATATTTTATTTTACAATGATGTCTTCCTTATTGAGCTGATTTATCTTTATCTCTCTATATAATATGTAAACTGTTATGTTTTGGTTAATATCGAGAATCTCCATTTTAGTTGGTAATCTAGTATCTTTGTCAATATAAAGCTTTTTGTACATCTCATATTTATTTTGGCTATTTAATACTTTTACTTTTATTATTGTTTCTTCATCTGTTTCATTTATCTCAGGATTTCTATCCTCAAGATAATCTTCTATAAAACTATTTAAACTTAGCGAATTTCCTTGTACATATTTATAATTTTCATATAATGCCTTTACACCTAACAAATTATTCTCTATTGTAAGATTGGTTCCATCAAATATTGTTATAAGTCCTCTTATGTTTTCTGGTTCAACTACTTCTTGCTTTATCAAATTTGGTTCTAAATATTGTTGTTTAATTACATACTTATTTGTATTTTTATTACTGTAAACTTCTACTTCCATTATGGCTTCATAAGACCTAATATTTAAAATATTATTGTTATCTGATTTAATTATATTATTTCCCGAATTTGATAATTTATAAGTAATTTGAATAAAAATAATTATAGAAATTAAAACAATAAAAAATAGAAAGATAATTTTCTTTTTCACATTCTACCTCCTAGATTTTTATCTTTCTATTTATATTCGATTACTCACTTAAGTATTCTGTTAAAGCTTTTATTAGATCTGCTTTACTTGTAATTGTATTTATGTAGTTTCTAATAACAGAACTATTTTTAAGTCCTTTTGTATACCAAGAAATATGTTTTCTCATTTCTCTTATTCCAGTGTATTCTCCTTTTTCAGCTACCTCTAGCTCTATATGTTTTATTATAATATGTAAAAGCTCTCTATTTGTTACTTCTTCTTTCTCTTTTCCTTCCTTTAAATAATTTATTATATTTCTAAATATAAAAGGATTTCCGAAGTGCTCCTCTTGCTATCATTATGCCATCTGCGCCTGTATATTCTAGCATTCTTAAAGCATCTTTTTCATTTTTTATGTTTCCATTTCCAATTACTGGTATACTTAAAATTTCTTTTAATCTTTTAATTGATTCTAAATCTACATCACCTGAAAAGTATTCTTCTCTAGTTCTTCCGATGAAGTGTTATCGCTTTTACTCCGTACTTCTTCTAAATTATTTGCTAATTCTTCATAAACTATATGATTATAATCCCAACCTTTTCTTAATTTCACTGTTACTGGCTTATCTGTAGATTTTACAACTGTTTCTGCAATTTGTGTCGCCTTTTCTACATCTAAAAGTAATTTACTCCCATCTCCGTTTTTTACAACCTTTGGTGCAGGACATCCCATGTTTATATCTATTATATCTGCTTTTTCTTCTACACATTTTGTAGCTTTTTTCATAGCTTCTATATCACTTCCAAATATTTGAACTATGATAGGTCTTTTTTCTCCTTCTGTGTTTAATAAAAGTTTGGTTTTTTCATCTCCATACATTAAAGCTTTAGCACTTACCATCTCCGTGCAGACAGCTCCTGCACCAAAACTTTTACATATTAATCTAAATGGCAGGTCTGTTATCCCTGCCATTGGAGCGAGTATTATATTATTTTCTAATTCTATATTTCCAATTTTTAGTTTTTTTAAATACATAAATCTCCTTAAATTTTGAAAATAAACTAAGTAATACTAAATTTATTTTCTAGATTAATCCATAAATAGAGCCTTCTTACGCCTCGCACTAATATTAAGCAACAGTCCTATACATATAAAGTTTGTAATTAGAGAACTTCCTCCATAGCTAACAAATGGAAGTGGTACTCCCGTTATTGGTAAAAGTCCCATTGTCATTCCTATATTTTCTATCATATGAAATGTTAGTATTCCGTGCAATTCCGAATTGCAATATATCCTCCGCATATCATCTTTTGCAGTTTTTGCAACATATATAGATTTAGTAATCATTACTACATATATAACTATTACAAGTGCTGCAATTATAAATCCCATTTCTTCTCCTATTACTGAAAAAATGAAGTCTGTTGCTTTCGGATATAAATATCCGAAGTTGTGTTTGATTACCTGTGAGTATACCCATTCCAATTAATTGGCCAGATCCTATTGCTATCTTTGATTGTATTAGATTATATCCTGATCCTCTAGGATCTAACTCTGGATTTAAAAACACATCTATTCTCGCTTTTGCATGGTTTGGAAGTACAAAATAATAGAGAACTGGAATTGCAATTACGGCTATCAATATCACTGCTATAACATATTTTTTATCTATTCCAGCTGCAAATAACATAAATGCTATTGAAACTATGAAAGCCATTACAGTTCCATAGTCTGGTTCTAAAACTATTAGAATTACTGGTAAACCTGTAACTAATGCAACTACTCCCAATTTCCATATTTTATTTATTTCTGTTTTATCTCTTCCTTGTAATTTTACTAGTATATATGCTAAAAAAATTATTAATATTATTTTTGCAAATTCACTTGGTTGGATAGTTACTGTTTCTGATAATTTAAACCAGCTACTAGCTCCGTTTATAGGTTCTGTAAATAAAACTGCAATAAGAGCAATCAGTGAAATTCCATACAAAGCTGGTGAAAACTTAGCTATAAAATTATAATCTATAAATATGACAATTATCATTATAGGAATACTTATCGCAGACCATAAAATTTGCTTTCTAAACTCATCTGATTCATTATCATGAGTTGCAGAAAATAAAGCTACAAGCCCTATACATAGCAAAATTAAGCAGCAGATTAGTATTCCCCATTCAATATTTTTCAACATTTTTTTATTCATTTATAAACCTCTTTATTATTTATTAGTAGCTCCTTGAGTTTCAGCTTCTTTATTTACAGGTTCATTTTTTTCTTCCGTTTTTACTTCTTCTTTATTTTCTACCTCTTTTTTCTCCTCGACTTTTTTTCCTTCTGTTTTTTCAGTGTCTACTGTATTTTCCTTTGTTTCTTTATTTTCTTCTTCTTTATTTTTTTCTCTTAATATATCATCTTTTATACTTAATATAGGGATATTTGCATATAATGCTGGTGCACCATTTGTTCCATCATCATTTTGCTTATTAGTCATTCTCACATCTATTGCAGATTCATCTACATCTATATATTTTTTTATTACTTCAATAATTTCTTGTTTCATTAAGTCTAGAAAATCAGCTGATACATTAGCTCTATCTTGCATTAAGACTAAATGTAATCTTTCTTTTGCTGTATCTTTTGAATTGTTATTATTCTTTTTATCTGTTTTTCCGTATATTCCTAAAGAAGTTCATTATACTATCAAACATTTTTATTCCACCTTTGTTTTAATTTTTTCTATTTCTTACTAAATATTCTTTTTATTGTTGCAAACAAGCCTTTTTCTCTACCTGGTATAGTAACTTCAATATTTTCTCCTAGTATTCTTCTAGCAATTTCTCTATAAGCTTTTCCAGAAGGTGCTTTTTTGTTTGATATTACTGGTTCTCCTTTATTAGTCTGTGTTATTATGTATTCATCATCTGGTACAACTCCTGTTAGTTCAATAGAAAGTAAATCAACAATGTCTCCAACATCCATCATTTCTCCCTTTCTTACCATATTAGGTCTAAGTCTGTTTATAACTAATTCTGAGTTCTTGATTTCTGAAGCTTCAAGAAGCCCTATAATTCTATCTGCATCTCTTATTGCTGAAATCTCAGCAGTAGTGACTACTATTGCTCTATCAGCTCCTGCTACAGCATTTTTAAATCCTTGTTCTATTCCAGCTGGACAGTCTATTAATATATAATCAAAATTTTCTTTAAGATTTTTTGTAAGTTCCACCATTTGCTCTTCATTTACAGCACTCTTGTCCCTAGTTTGAGCAGCAGGAAGTAAGAATAATTCTTCATATCTCTTATCCTTTATTAATGCTTGTCTTAATTTACATCTGCCTTCTACAACATCAACTATATCATATACTATTCTATTTTCTAGTCCCATAACAACATCAAGATTTCTTAATCCGATATCAGTGTCAACTAATGCAACCTTTTTCCCTTCTAGTGCTAAAGAAGCTCCTAAGTTAGCTGTTGTAGTTGTTTTACCAACTCCACCTTTTCCAGATGTTATTACTATAACTTCACCCATTTTTTCCTCCATCTTGGCTTTTTTGCCATATATTTTAACAAAATAAGAATTTAAAAAAGTAAAACATATTAAAAAATATCTCAAATTCAGTTTTCCTTTTTATTTTTCATCATTTGTTTATAATATTTTTAATATACTTTACTTTTGTTTTATAATACTATTGTTGTTTCTCCTAAACCTTTATATATCTGCTCAACATTATTTACATCTTTACCATATATATCTTTTATTCTCTGTTGAGCCTGTAATACTGTTATTTGATAATTTGTACTTGACCAATATATATTTACAAGTATTGTCATACAAAATATAAACGCAACTATTACAAATACAGTTATTGAGCCTTTTTCAGACTTAATTTTTTTCATATGTTTCCTCCAAAAAGTTTCGTATGTCTTATATTATAACCTATATCTAATTTTTATTCAAGTTTTTTTAATTTATTTTTATGAAAATTTTTAGTATTTTACATTACTTTCATGTACTCAATTATAGCCTATGTTCAGCATTTTGAGCATAGGCTATAATTTTTTTTGTTATTTAGAGTTAAATCTGCCTCCTTTGCATTATTTATATATACTTATAAGGAATTACTAGTGCAAGATTTGATAATCCAATATTTTTTCTAAAGGATATAACCTTCTTCTTTCTTCCATAATTTTTTTCTGAAACTTAAATAAAGTTTTAATTATATTTTGCTTGTTTAAATTCTATATTTCACTACAATCTTATGTAGATACCAAAATAAATACTTCTTATTGACTTACATATCCTTTTGAAGATAAACTATTTTCTATCTCTCCTACTCTTTTTATTATTCCTGTAATTAAAGGAGTTAATATATAATTTGGCTTTAATACAATATTTTTAACATTTATTCTAAATCCTTTAGCTTTTAAAGAATATTTTATATTTGTAATTTCTTTTTGAATTATTGGTATAAATGCAACTCCTATACATAGCATTATTCCAATCTCCTTTGAATCTATTTTTATTATTTTAAGTGGTTTTAATAAAGTTTCTATCACATATTGAAGTTTCGAAAATGTCATCTTCCTTGTATATATATATGTAATATTGCATAGGATTATTAGTCTTACACCTATTAGCATTCCAAAACTTAAGCCACTTATCCAAATATTTATAATTGTTGTAAATGTTATTATTGGTAATAGTTTTAGAATAAATATAAAAGCACCTTTTATATTTATTCTAAAGACCAACATAAGTATCATATTTATACCTATAAATATTGTAAGTAAACTATACTCTTTTATAAAAAATATCAAAATGGTATATGCTAGAAATAATATAAATTGTATTACTATTTTCATTATATCCTCCATTCTCAAACAAATTTGAAAAAAATAATATAAAATGCATTTTTCAGATTAATTCTTCCAAGCTTACCTCAATGCCTTTTGCTTTAAGATTCCTCATTATTTCAATCGCCTTCGGTATAGTAATTCCATGCTCTTTCAAAAACTCTATATTTTCTAGTATATCTTTAGTTTTAAATTCTTTTATTATACTACCTTTTTCTAGCATTATAACTCTATCTGATATAAATATCTCATCTATTATATTAGTTATATATATAATTGTAAATCCTTGCTTTTTTAATTCTTTTACAATTTTTCTTATATCTTCTTTTCCCTCTGGATCTAGCATTGCAGTTGGCTCGTCCATTATTATATATTTAGGACTTATGCTAATAACTCCTGCAATTGTAATCCTTTGTTTTTGTCCTAGCGATAACTCATATGCTTCTTCATCTATATATTCTTCCATTCCGTACTTGTTTTAATGACTTCTTTATTCTTTCTTCTTTATCTTTTAAATTTAAATTATTTAGAGCAAAAACTATATCATCATATACATTATTAAATATTATTTGGTTTTCTGGATTTTGAAATACAATACCGTATAGTCTTTCTAAGCTCTAAAAACTCCTTACTTTCTCTAGTATCTATTCCATCAACTAAAATTTCTCCGTTTAGTTTGTTTTATAATTCCTGCAATAAGTCTTGCAAGTGTAGACTTTCCAGAACCATTTTTTCCTATAACGCTTACAACTTCACCCTCATCTATCCTTAAATTTATATCTTCTAAAACTTTTTCTTTATTTTTATAATTATAGCTTAAATCTCTAACCTCAATCATTTTGTATGTTCCTTTCTATACTTTCTACTATATCTTTATACACATAAAAACTACCGTATTACAAAAATAACATCAGTTTTGAATTCTTGCTTTGCAATTTTTATTGCATGTTGTAAACTTTCTTTATATATTTTTCCTTTCAAATAATTTTCAGCTTCAAGATATAGTTCTTCTTTAGATACATACTCTTCTTCATTATTTCCTGATGTAAAAATAAATATAGAATTTTTCTCTTTAGATAAAATTTCTATTACCTTTTTATAATCTTTTCTTTTTAAAATAGATAAAATAAATATTTTTCTTTTATCACTATAATATTGATTTATAGTTTTTACTAAATTATTTATTGCGTCTTCATTATGTCCGCCATCAAATATTATTTTAGGATTATCTTTTAATTGTTCAAATCTAGCTTTATGAATTACTGTTTTTAATCCTTGTCTTACAGCACTTTCTTCTATTTTATATCCTTTTTTTCTTAAAACATCTATACATTCCAATGCAATTGCTGCATTATATATTTGGCATTTGCCTTTTAAATTTATTTCTATATTTTTGTGCTCTCCAAAATCTATCTTCTGATAATCTTCATTAAAAGAATAATTTGTTATGTCCATATTTTCTATTAAGTGTAATTTATTATTTTCATTTTTACATTTTGCCTTTATTATATCTGTAACTTTTTCTTTAAAATACATTATTGTATCTTGGTCTTTTTTTATTATTCCCGCCTTTTTCTCTGCAATTTCTTCTACAGTTTTACCTAAAATATCCATATGATCGAGTCCAATATCTGTAATTATTGATATCATACCATCTGCAATATTTGTACAGTCATCTATTCCGACCTAGTCCTGTTTCTAGCACAATAAAATCACAATTTTTCTCTGCAAAATATATCAGAGCAAGTGTTGTTACAACCTCAAATTCTTTTACAGGTGTATTGCTAATTTTATTATATTCTTCTACCTTTATAGCTATTTTTTCTAAAATATCACTAATTTCTTTATCTGATATCTCTACATTATTTATAGTAATTCTTTCATTATATCTAATTAAATGAGGAGACATATACTTGCCGAACTTTATATCCCGCATTTACTAGAATATTATTTATCATTTCACATACACTTCCCTTACCGATTGGTTCCAGCTATGTGTATGAATTTTGTTTTTTTATGCGGATTTCCAAACTCCTCCATAAAATACTTCAT
>JAAWPK010000043.1 GCA_022799935.1 Clostridia bacterium | reverse complement strand
AGATAAATTTTTTGTGGTTAAAAATATTTTATCATATTTTTGGTATTTCCTATTTATTTTTTTCAATGTTCTTGTGTCATATCTATTTTAAACCTATATATATTGTAACTATAATAAAATATTCTTATATAGCAAATAATATATATCTTCTGTTTTAAAGGAGGGTTTTATGATAAGGTTAAAAGATTTAAGAGAAGATAGAGATTTATCACAAAAGGATGTTGCTGATATACTTAATATTTCACAGACAAATTATAGTAAATATGAGCTTGAGAAAATTAACATACCTATTGAATATTTAAGAAAACTTTCACTATACTTTAATACAAGTATTGATTACATTTTAGGTATGACAAACGAAATATCTCCATATCCAAGATTAAAAAACATTTCTTCTACTGACAATTGTTCTAAATAATAAAAGCGGGTACCTTGACTTAGTACCCGCTAAATGAATTGCTATCGCAACCATCCAAATTTCTTTATACTTTTTCTTTTATATCTTCTAATGCTTTTGCCAATTGGTCTGGACATGATGTTCCTTTTGTTCCACATGGTATTCCTTTTAAGAGTTTTATTACTTCATCTATAGCTCTTCCTTCTACTAGTTTACTTACTCCTACTGTATTTCCAGCACATCCCCCTAAAATTTTTACACTCTTTATAATCTCTCCATCAATATCTATTACCATTTCTCTAGAACAAACTCCTTGAGGTTTATATCTATATTCCATATTTTTTAAACCTTCCTCTCATTATAAGTCTACTCAAATTTATTCTTTAACTTCTTTAGCCAAGATAATAGTTCTAATCACACTATCATTTGTACATGTAGATAAAGTTACTTCTCTTAGACCTGCTGTATCTCTATTGTAAAAAGAAGTATCAGTTGCTTCTGCAGAGAAATTATCATATACTTCATATGTCACTTTTGTCTTTGACTCATCTGTTATGTATATTTTATCTCCATTTTTTAATTTTTCCAAATTAGAGAACATTGTACCATTTCTATAGTTATGTCCTTGAAGAACTGTATTTCCTACTTTATTTATTCCAGGTCCAGTAAGATATACAATGGCCACTTTTAAAGATTTTGTAGTTACTTTTTCAAGTATTGGATATTCAATGCTTATTGCAGGAATTGATATTGTTCCAACCACATTATATCCATAATATGTAGTTCTTCCTCCACCTTCTCCTGAATCTTGATATATAGAGTTCTCCTCAGATACTCCGTCCTATTACTACATTACCAACATCCACTTCATTTGTTGTATTTTGAGGTTTCTTTCCAGTTGAACCTTCAAAAGCATCTACAACATCTTTGGCGTTACTATCTATATAATATTTATTAAATACTGAATATCCGAAAATATCCCATTAATCCAATTATTGCAATTATTGCAACTATTAAGAGTACAGTTAATAATGTATTAAATTTACTATTAAACATATCGCACCCCTTCTTTCTTTAGATTTTTACATATATGTATATTATAACATATTTTCACTGATTTGTACATATTTTAAATACTTTCTATATCATTTTTTCTTCTAATTTTGTACCTGCTAATATATGAAAATGCAAATGATCTATAGTTTGTCCTGCATTCTTTCCACAATTTGTTAAAACTCTAAAACCATCTTTATCTATTCCTTGTTCTTTTGCAATTTTATTTGTTACTATAAATAGTTTAGAAATAGTTTCTTCATCTGCTTCTAATACATTTCTCATATGTTTTTTTGGTATCACTAGTAAATGAATAGGTGCTTGTGGCTCTATATTTTTAAATACTAGCACATTTTCATCTTCATACACAATGCTTGATGGTAATTCTCTATTTATTATTTTACAAAATATACAATTTTCATCCATAAAAAACTCCTTATTTTATCAAAATAGCTTTTATTCTTCTTACTCCTGCTGATGATGCCTCTTCTTTTTTTATTACAAATTTTCCAAGTTCATTTGTATTTTTCACATGAGGTCCACCGCATAACTCTTTTGATACATTTCCTATTGAATATACTGTTACGATGTCTGGATATTTCTCGATAAACATACATTCTGCACCAGAATTTATTGCTTTCTCTTTTTCCATTTCTTCTACTGTTACAGGTAATCCTTCATCAATCCATTTATTTACTAAATCTTCAACTTGTTTTTTCTCTTCATCTGTTAACTTATGATCACAAGAAAAATCAAAACGCATTCTTTCTGCTGTTATATTTGATCCTTTTTGATGTACATCACTACTAATAACTACTTTTAATGCTGCATTTAAGAGATGTGTTGCAGTGTGATATGCTATTGTTTCTGGACTTTGGTCTGCTAGTCCTCCTTTAAATTTTTGTTCTGATCCTAATCTTGACTTTTTTTGATGTTCCTCAAATAATTTGTCAAAAGTCTCTAAATCTACCTTAAATCCACTTTCTTCTGCAATTTCTTTTGTAACTTCTTGTGGAAATCCATATGTCTCATATAGTCTAAATACTTCTTCTGCTGAAAGTATATCTACATTCTTTTCTTTTAACTTGTTTAATTCTTTTTGTAATTCTTTTTCTCCATTTTCTAGTGTTTTAATAAACTTTTCTTTCTCTTCTATTATTGTATTTATAATAGCCTCTCTATTTGAAATAAGTTCTGAATACATTTCTCCTAATATTTCTATATTTAAGTTTATTAAATCTTTCAAATTATTCAAATCTATTCCAAGCTTATTTAAGTGTCTTATCATTCTTCTTATAAGTCTTCTTAAAATATAACCCCTATCTATATTACTTGGTCTTCCTCCATCTGCAATTACCATCATACTAGCTCTTAAATGTTCTGCAACAATTCTTCTGCTTTCTATACTATCATTTTTTGCTAAAGTTTCTAGTTTATCCATCATAGGTTTAAATATTTCTGTATCAAATGGAGTCTCTTTCCCCTGTAATAGCATGTTCATTCTCTCAAGTCCAAGCCCTGTATCTACATTTTGTTGTTTTAGTTTTGTATATGTTCCATCTGCATTTTTACAGTATTCCATAAATACATTGTTCCAAATTTCTACATATTTTCCACAACCGCAAGATGGATTACATCTATCAGAACAAGGTGCTTTTCCTGTATCATAGAATATTTCTGTATCTGGTCCACAAGGTCCTTCATCTCCTGCTATCCACCAGTTATCTTCTTTTCCAAAATAATATATTCTTTCTTTTGGCATTCCAACTTCTTGCCAAAGTTTTGCAGTTTCTTCATCACGAGGAGCATCATTATCTCCTTCAAAACATGTTACAGATAATTTTTCTATTGGAATATTTAATTCTTTTGTTAAAAACTCCATACTATATTTTATAGAGTCTTCTTTAAAGTAATCTCCAAGTGACCAATTTCCAAGCATCTCAAAAAATGTTAAATGTCTATTATCTCCGACTTCATCTATATCTACAGTTCTTAAACATTTTTGGTAATCTACAATTCTTGTTCCTTCTGGGTGTTTTTCTCCAAGAAGATATGGAACTAATGGGTGCATTCCAGCTGTTGTGAATAATACCGATGGATCATTTTCTGGAATTAATGGTGCACTTGGTATTATCTGATGTCCTTTACTTTTAAAATAATTTAAAAATTTATTTCTAATTTCTATTGCAGTCATTATTTATCTCCTTTTATATTAAAATTTCTAATCCATAAAAGAAATATTTTGTCTTTAAAATAATTAGTTTATTTTATAAATTAGTTGAACCAAATCCGCCTAAACGGGCTCCTTCTGCTATGTCCCCATCTGCTACTAAAAATTTTTCAAAAATAGCTTGTCCTATTGCTTCTCCTTTTTTTATAGTAATATCTTCTTCTTTTATATTATAAAATGCAAACATTATATGTCCATCATTATCTGGATTTTCATAGTAGTCACTATCCACTACTCCAATACTATTTGCAAGTATTAATCCTTTTTTCTTTGGATTAGAACTCCTATTACATAATTTTAAGTATTCATCTTCTTGCATATATGCTTTTAATCCTGTTTTTACAAGTGTTGGATTCATTCCTTTTTTGAATGATGGAATAACAATATCTTCTGCGGCTTCTATATCATATCCAGCTGAATATTTTGTTTTTCTAACTGGTAAATTTATTCCTTTATCTTCAAATCCTTTTGCTATTTCAAATCCTCTTATTTTGTCCATTTATTTACCTCTCTTTTTTATTATAATTTGTTTTAAATTATATCACAATGTATCGTAAAAAGCTACTAAATTATATGAAAAAATATGTTAACAAAAATATCAATAATGACATTCTCTATTTTAATCATTTAATCTGATAACTTTTTTAAATGCACCTCACTGAACTGAACCAAAAAAGTTAGACACTTTTTGATTAAGTTTATTATACCATATCCAATAACAAAAGCACCCTGCATATCTATTTCTGTTTTTCTTAAAACAAATTCTATACTAAGTGCCTTTGTTTTTTATATTTTACTATTTTTTAACTATTGACTTTCATTGTATATTATCCTAAATTTATATTACTCATACATCTATTCGTAGTATACATATCTTTTATTCTTCTTTAACACTATAAGCTTCCAAATCAGGCTTTTGCACTAACTCATTCGAAACAGTCCCAAATTCATAGCTCTCATCTATTGTTAGGTTTAAGTTGTTATCTATAAACTTAACTCTCATTCCTGTTTCTGCATCCATAAATAATTCTCTATTATCAATCTTTATTAAATAGCATTTTTTTCCTTCTAAATTCACAGTACTTATATGTGAAAAGAATAAATATCTTAAATAATCCATAGAAGTAAGAATATCACCTTTTAAAGAATATATTCCTGTATATATTCCTGTTCCCTCATTTGAATCTACTTTTACTCGACCTTTTCCTTCTTCTATATAAAGCTTTTCTTTTTGATTAGTGTAAAATGTATATTTTTTATATTCTTTTCCATAATTCATCTCAAGTGTTGATAAACTAGCCTCTTCTTTTTTATATCCTTTCATTCTTAATACTTTATCTTTTTCATAAACTAAACAATTCACATAATAGTTATTCATATTTTGTGCTTTCTCTGTCTTTTCCATTAAATAATTAAGAATTATTGCTTTTCGACTAATTATAATTACAAATATTATTGCAATTATCATTAATACTGTCAATAGGATCTTAAATCTATTATTAAATTTTTTCATATACTTAACTTCATCCTTTGTAACTTTAGATTCAATTCGTAAATTTTCATTCATTAATCGATATTTTTTTCTACACTCTTCACAATTTGAAAAATGCTCTTCAATAAATTCATTTGTTTCTGCACTATTAATATTCTCTATGTAGCTTGGTAATAAATCTTGCACAATTTTACATTCATTTTTCATATTAATCACTCTCCTTTATTTTTAATTTAGCTCTGTAAAATTTAACCCTAGCCCATACTTCATTTTTCCCCATTATGTCTCCAATTTCTTTAAATGTCAAATTTTCAACTAGTTTCAAATAGAATATTCTTTTAGTTAGCTCATCTAATTCATTGATTTTTTTATACAGTTCCCTTTTATCTTGTTCCCTAAAAAAATCTTCCTCTAAATTAAATTGCTTATCTATTAAATTATCTATATTAGCTAAGTCAAGTTTCTTATTTTTCTTTAATTCATCTATCCACAAATTTTTTGCAATTGTACACAACCAAGTTGAGATTTTGCAATCTTGTTTAAAAGTATTTATTCTATATATAGCTTTACAAAAAGTTTCTTGAGTTAAGTCCTCAGCAATTTCATTATTATGTGTTAAACAAATTAAATATTTATATACCATTTTAAAGTATTCATTATAAAGTTCTTCCATATCAACATTTCGCATTTTTTATTCCTTTCTTTCTATATATTAGACTTCAGAATTTAATTTTCGTTACATTATTTTTATAAAAATATATCCAATAAAAACTCTCCCTGCTTTGTCTAATATTTCGGGTTCATATCACACAAAATTTTAGAAGTGTATTTGTATATCAATTTTTCTCTTATTAATTATAACCTAACAAAAATTTCTTTGCCAATTAATACATATTTATTATTTTTTGTGAAATAATACCTTTTATTATGAAAATTATAGATAATTTAATTAATTTAATAAAGTACAAAGAATCTACTAAATATGACTTTATACTGCCTGATGCTGACTCTGCACAAGATAGTCAAATTTCAAACATTTCTGAAGAGCTACCCCCTTTAGAAAATATATCTGATAATGTGTTTCCTTCTATTGATGTAAACCTAGAGTATGTTAAAGTAAAATATAATACTTTAATAAATAGTGACATTAAAACAAGAAAATTTATTGTAAATGCCAGAGGTAAACAATATAACGCTTTTCTTCTTTATATTGATGGAATGATTGACAGTGATTCTATAAATAAGTTTGTAATAGAACCTCTTATGTTTAGAAATAGCGTAAATAATTCTTCAGATATAATAAGTACAGCAGTTACTCACAATGTTTCTGTAAGGCGTGTTAAGAAGTTTAATCTATCAGATTATATTTCAGAATGTCTAGTCCCTCAAAACGATATATCAACTGATACAAAATTTTCTAGTATTTTTGAAAAGGTTAATGCAGGTCTTTCTGCACTATTTGTAGACACTATTAATACAGTTTTTCTAGTAGATGCAAAAGGTTTTGAAAAGCGTAGTGTTTCTCGTCCTGATAATGAAATTGTAATTCGTGGTGCTCAAGAAGGGTTTATAGAATCTATTCGTACTAATACTAGTCTTTTAAGAAGACTTATCAATAATGAAAATTTCATTATTGAAGATATGAGTGTGCGGAAAAATAAGTAAAACTAAAATAGGTCTTTGTTATATTAAGAATATTGCAAATGACGACTTAGTCGCAGAAATAAAATACAGAATAAACAATCTTGGTATAGATTATCTAATTTCTTCAGGTCAACTAGAGCAACTTATTGAAGATTCATCATTTAGTCTTCCTCAACTTTTAGCTTCTGAAAGACCTGATAGAGTTGCTTCATATATCTTAGAAGGAAGAGTTGCAATTTTAGTAAATCGGAACTCCATATGCATTGGTTGCTCCAGCTGTATTTATAGATTTTCTATCTTCTGCTGAAGACAGAAATATTAAATATCAATTCTCTGATTTGCTAAAATGTATAAGACTTATAGCACTATTCCTTACATTATTACTACCAGGATTATATGTTGCAGTAACTACATTTCATCAAGAACTTTTACCTACTGAATTCCTTTTTGCAATAATTGCTTCTAGAAGCAATGTGCCTTTTCCTGTAATATTTGAAATTCTGATAATGGAAATTTCTTTAGAGCTTATCAGGGAATCTGGTGTCAGAGTTCCAACTCCACTTGGACAAACAATTCGGAATTGTTCGGAGCTCTGATTTTAGGAGAAGCAGCAGTTTCTGCAAATATAGTAAGTCCAGTCCTTGTTATTATTGTTGCAATAACTGGTATTACAGCCTTTGCAGTTCCTGATTACTCACTTAGTTTCCACATTCGTCTACTTAGGTTTGGATATATACTTCTTGCATATTTTGCAGGTTTCTTAGGAGTAGCTTTTGGATTTGTATTCCATCTAACTATACTTGCTAGTATAAATTCATTTGGAATTTCTTATTTAAGTCCTTATTCTCCTGTTGCAAATCCAGATAATACTGGCTTTTTCCTATCTCCTATATGGAAAAGAGAAAACAGAAGAAGCTTTTTAAATACAAAGAGACAAAAAAAGCAAGAAAATATAAGTTTAAAATGGAAAAATTCGAAAGGAGTGTAAATTTTACATGAAAGAAAGAAAACTTGGAACTTACCAAGCTGTAGCAATAGTTGTATCAGTTATGATCTCTCATATAATACTAAATCTTCCTAACCATTTAATCGCTGAAACAGGTTCTGCTACTATACTAAACCTTATATATGTTTTTATAATATCTCTTTTTATACTCCATATATGTTCAAAAATTTTTTGCCTCTTTCCTAATAGCGACATTGTTGATATTTGTGAATATGTTACTGGTAAAATTGGTAAAAATATTTTCGGAGCAGGAGTTTGTATATATCTTCTAATAATTTCTGCTTTTGTTATTAGAATTTTTGCAGAAAGCTTAGTTTTAATATATTTTCCAAATATTGATTTAGAAATAGTAATTCTTATTTTTATCGCTATTACAACTTTGATGAATTTATTTGGTTTCAAATCAATAGCTAGAGTAGCACTTTTAATTATACCTATTATACTTGTAAGTATGGTAATCATTTTCATATCATCCTCTCCTGGATTTATGCCAGAAAGAGCTCTTCCAATTTTCGGATATGGTATAAAAGAAACCTTTGTTACAGGACTTCGGTAATATTTTTGCATTTAGTAGTGTATTTATTATTCCTCTTATTGCACCACTTATTGGAGACCGGTAAAAGATTAAAAAAAGTTGGACTCATTTCTATAATTATTTATTTTGCTTATTTGATAATGGGAGTTATCGCATTACTCTTCTTAATTCCTTCTATCACTCATATAAACAATACTTTATCTATCTATATACTTGCAAGAAGAGTAAGTTTTGGTGAATTTATTCAGAGAATTGATGCTGTTTTTATACTAATTTGGGTAATGTCTATATTTATATATTTAGCTGTTGTTATGCATTTTATATTAAACATATTTAAAAAAATTACTATGATTAAGCATAATCATACAATGGTATATTGTTTTTCAGCTTTCCTATATATAATAAGTATGATACCTGCTAACATCTCTGATCAAAACTATTTTGAATCAACATTTTATAAATATATGTCTATTGCACTTGTCTTTTTCCTATCTTTTTCAATTTTAATTGCAGGATATATAAAAAAGAAACATGAACTTAAGAAAGGAGACTCAAAACTTGAGCAAACAACTTAATATCTTATTCTTAATTTTAATTTTAATTGTGTTTACTGTTAGTGGTTATTATACTAAACAGGATATAAATGATTTAGCTTATGTTGTTGCAATAGGTATTGATGTACGGAGAAAAAAGTGACTTAAAAATGAGTTTTCAACTTTCTATTCCTTCAAAAAACTCTTCTAATGGTAATTCCTCTGATTCTCCAGATACTGTAATAGACACTATTGAATGCCCTTCAATAGAATCTGGTATAAGCCTTGCTAATGGATATATTAGTAAAAAACTAAATCTCTCTCATTGCAAAGTTCTTATTTTTTCTGAAGAAATTGCAACTCGTCGGTATCTCTGATAGCATTTATACTTTAACTAATAATATAGAACTTAGACCTGATTGTAATGTAATTATATCTCGTTCTACTGCTTATGAATTTTTATCTAATTCAAAATCGGAAATCGAGAGTATTACTGCCAAATATTATGAAATAATTGCAACTTCTAGCAAATATACTGGTTTTACTTCAAATATTACTATTGCTGATGTATTTAGTAGAATTACTGATACCTTTGGAGAACCTTGTGCAGTCCTTCGGTTCTATCACTTCTTCTAATAGTAATGCCTCTGGTTCTGGAAGTAACACTGATACAATTGCTGGTGAAACAACTTCTAATTCTGGAAAAAACAGTCAAACTTCTACTAATATAGATGTTGTAGGTCTTGCTGTATTTAAAGGTGATGTATTAGTTCGGAGAACTTACAGCTGATGAAACTGTTTGTCATCTAATAGTTACTAACGATTTGGAAGAATGTATCTTTTCCATCCCCAGTCCTTTTGATGAGGATAATGGTATAGATTTATATCTAACATTAGATGACAAATGTTCCAATGATGTAAAAATTATAAATGGTTCTCCATATATCTCTTGTGATGTAAAACTCAATGCAAGAATTCTGTCAGCTAACAAAAATTCAAATTATTTTGAAGAAGAAAACCTAGAACTTATAGAAAGCTATGCAAATTCATATATAAAGTCTCAAATAGAGGCATATCTTTATAAAACTTCTAAAGATTATAAATCTGATATTGCAGTTTTTGGAAAACATGCTGTTAAATATTTCTCTACTTGGGATGAATGGCTTGAATATAATTGGTTAGATAACTATTCTAATTCTTTCTTTAATGTAAATGTAGATGTAAATGTTATCTCTAGTTATCTAATATCTTAATGGAGGTTACAATGTATTTTATAATATTAATTCTAAGTATCTTTACTTTTGTTAAAACTATTCGGTTATGCTATTTATGAATATAGAGATAACTCAAATACTGTTTCTGCAATAGTTATTACTATTCTTGCGTTTATAGCTCTTATTCGGACCAATAATAATAACATTAATAAGATAAAAAGGACTTCAAATGAAGTCCTTTTATCTTATTTTTTTTCATCTCTATGTATATCATATATAATTGCATCTTCGTTATTAAACAAATAACTTGAGTCTGTTACATCTGTCTGAATAGGCTCTATATCTTTGTTATCATCAAATGAATCAAAATCTATAGTTTTAGGATTAAACTTAGATTTTTTTCTTGGTTCTACTCCAACAGTATCATCTATAATTCCACTTTGAAATTTTGTAAAATTGAATTTCTTAGGTTTATGTGCTTCTTTAAACTTTGAAGGCATAAAATCTAGTGCTGCCATTCCAGAAAATCCTTTTCCTTTATCATCTTTATATCTAAACGCACACCATTTAAATGTAAGCTGATTTTGAAGTTTTGCAGGTTCAAACCAATTCTTATATGACCAGCTTACTCCTTTGAAATCTCCATAAGATACATCTTTTACAGATGAATTTCCCAACAAGAACTGATCTCCTTTTCCTTCTCCCTTTATAGACATATCTTGAGAATATACCCATTGACGCCTTGCACTAAGCTCTTGAACCCAGAAATTTAATTCTTCTGGTGGAATATTACCAACTACAAATTTAGCAAATGCATTAGTAATTATTGTTCTTTGTGATGTTGGTGTAACATCTAATTGTTGTAGGTTCTGTGTTGTTACTATTGTTCCTACTTTATATTTTCTATATAGCGTAAATAGCCCAAGAGTTGAATTACTTAAGAAATCTGGAAATTCATCTATATATAAAAGATGAGGTATTCTAGAACTTTCATTTCCTGGTCTTTTTAATACTGAACGCTGCATTGAAAGCAAGAAGAATAATCCAAATGCTTTATGAAGTACAGAACCCAAGTCTCCTCTTCTAGTACATACTATTGTTATTTCTCCGCCTTCTAGTGCTTTGTCAAAGTTTATATTATTTACTCTATTACATAAAACATTTTTCAATCCAGGTATTCTAAGTAAAGCATCTAATTGAGTAATTGCCATATGTACATATTTCTCTGTTTCCATCCTCATTACAGCTTCTGGATAGAAATGTTTTTTAAAGTATCCGAAGTTGTAATCTATATTCTTTTACTAATTCTTCATCTTCTTCAAGTTTTTTACACATTTCTACTGTTAAGTCAAAATCATTTAACATATTTAACATATCTTCTAGATTTGGAAGAAGTCCATCATTTAATCTTGGGTACATTGTAGATAAAAGTATAGTTAGATTCTCAACAGCTTGAGAAGCTGAATTTTGAAAATAAACTTCATCTTCTTCTGGTCTTACAGAACTATATGTTGCAGCAAGAATTGATGATATGACTGCTGCAATTTCTCCTGGCTCTCCATAAGAAAATGGATTTATTCCAACTGAATCTGCTTTATTAGGGTCTACCATATTTACTTTAAATCCAAAATTTGTAGCTACCTCCATCATTCTATCTGTTGATTCATAATCTGGAGATAAGAATGTTATTCCTAAATCTTTATATACTATTTTTGCATTTTCATTATATATCATTTTGTTTAAATATGCTTTATATAATTTTTCTTTTCCTGGTATTGGTTCAAGCATATTTAATGAAAAATTATCATTTATATAATCATTTGCATAAGGACAATTAAGTGTTGCTAGTCCTGTTTTTAATGCTGTAAATCCCATTTCTTTAGCTGCCTCTTTAAAGAAATATTTTTTCTCTATATCACGAGCCATAATTGGTTCTAATAATAATGATGTTTTTCCCATTCCAGAAGCTCCACAAATAAGTACAGGATCTGCTCTTCTCGCATCATATAGTTTAACAACTTTACCTGTTTCTTTATCAGTAGATATAACATTTTCAAAGCTATATCCACCTGATTGTGTTGTCTTCTTTGATAAATCTATTCCACCATAATCCCAAATAGACTCTTGTATTGCCCTTGAGTCTGCAACTCCAGCATAACACCACCAAAATATTGAGAAAAATGTTGTAAGTGGTATATATACTGCTATTGCTTGAAATGCTGGTTTTATTACATCAGCAAATTGTGTTACTATTGTGTAATAATTCGGCACTGACATCAAAAACATCCATAGTCCCATATTTACCCATTGTGTTACCATAGATATTGCGATTATATATAGTGCTATTGCATACATATATACAATCACTAGTTTTAGTTTTCCAGAAGCAGCAAATTTTGAACTTCCTGAAAAAAGAAATGCAAGTACTGGACATGCAAGAGCAAGTGTATATGTTATAGGTCCCCAATATGAAACTGAGATACCTGTAAATACCATAAATAATACTTCTACTATTCTATCTATTGCTATATAAATAGTTGCTAAAGTAAATATATATGTAAAGAATGTATTTCTATCTGTTTTTAATACTTTTAACAATTTATCTATGTATTTCAAACTCCCCACCACTTTCTATTTTTTTATTTATATCGGTTTAATATCTTACAATTATACATATATAATTATAAGATATTTCAAGAAAAAAAACAAGTATTTAGGTCATTATTTGCTAAAAAATTAGAAGTCATTTGTACTAAAACAAAAAAAGACGCCACACTAGTGACGCCCATTATTCAATTTTTCGCTTTTATTTTAATCCTCTACAAATTACACTTTATCTCTATCAGTATTCAGGGTTACGCTATATAAAGTGTGAACCTGAAAGAACCAGAATCACTAACACCTCCATCAACTGGATAGCTACCACCGCGTAAAGAGACTGGCAGGCTATATCTGTAACTAGCCCCTCGGCAAACACGACTATCAATGTCATCCGCTTCTATTGTCCACTCAAAACAATTTCCTGCCAAATCATAGATATTCTTTGATACATCTTCTGCTACACTTCCTGTTAATTCTGGAACACTTTTAGTTGGTGTAGTTCTATTACTGTCTCCTATATATCTACACATTGCATCCCATTGACTTCCATAACAAAGTGTACTTACTACACTATCTGGATGGTTATGCTTATTTTTTGCTAAACATACTGCTCCACTTTGTCCTGCTACTTCTCCTGCATCTGTCATACTCACTCCCCATGGTACATAATTATATGGAGCTACTCCTCTTTGACATACTACATTTTGTGCTACTGTTGCTCCTGTCCTTAACTCTGTACTTGCAACTCCTGCCTCGAATCTTCCAATGTAAAATCCTCCATACTGAAGCACCTTACTTCTCATTTCATTATATTCTTCTGCTTCTCCTGCATATCCTGGTGAATATGGCTCCTTATAACTTGTATCTAATCCC
>JAAWPK010000042.1 GCA_022799935.1 Clostridia bacterium | reverse complement strand
CACAAATATACATAAACTCTATCATATGTAACTTTAAGAACAAATTGTATTTCTATAGTATCAAACTATTAATAATTTCATTTATTATATTCTGTATATGTCAAATTTTTAGTATTTTATAGTTTTTAGAAATATACTATAACATTATTTTCAAAAAGAAAAATCATACGATTTTTCTTTTTTATATACATAAAAATGTAACTTAATGAAATTAAAGATGCAAGGCATATATCTGTAGAAAAGCTTCGGTTTTTCCTATACGATAATAAAAAGACTAACTATAAATCGATTGTTTATAGTTAGTCTTTATTAAGTTAACTTTAATTTTTATTCACTTTATTTTGTATTATAATGCTTACTCTGTTTAGCCTTAGCTTTAATAACTATAATAGTTATAAGTAAAATAACTCCAATTGCTATAATAGAAAATATAATGATATTACTAATTATAGCACCTGCCTTTGGCAATTCTCCATCAGCAAAATTTTCCTTTTCTGTACTAGTATTTGTTTTATTGTTATCTGTTACTTCTTTATTGTCAGATTTACTATCATTATTTACTTGATTACCATTATCTATATTATTATCTTCTTCTTTAGAACCATTTCCTTCTTGATTGCTATTTCCTCCTTGTGTATTACCATTTTGGCTGTTTCCTCCCTGTGAATTGTTACCACTTTGATTACCATTCCCATCTTGAATACTATCTCCTCCTGGATTATTATCTCCTGAGTTAATATCTCCACCTTGATTATTATTTTGTACTCTAGGTGCAATTTGTAATTGCACCATTGTAGAGATATCATTTGTTATTGTAGCAATTTCATGTCCAATAGAAGCAATTCTAGTTAAATCCTTTTGAGCTCTAATTGTTACATTCATACTTTCTTTATTTTCTGTTTCAATAGTTATGGTTCCAATATCTATCTTTCTTTGATTTCCATTATCATTGCCTAATTCATTTTTACTTACGACATATACATTTATTTTACTATTGCTATATGTTACTTCCTTAAGTTCTGAAATATTTGAGATATTACTATTCCATTCCATCTTTACACTTTTTATATCTTGTATACTTGTTGTTTCAACAATTAATGATATATTAAATGAAGCTATACTTTGATTTTGTGATGCTTCTAAAGAAACATTTATCTTATTATCACTATTTATATCTTTTTCTAAAATCACATTTGCTTCTACATATCCTACTGCATATGTTGGAATTGTAAATGCAATAGTCAAAAACATAGTAAATATAATTCCAATTATTGTTGTTAATATCCTATTTTTCATACTTCCTCCTATTTATCTCAAACATCTTGTTTAATTTCCTTCGTTAATTTCTATCGTTGGTAATATTTCTGGTACATCTCTTTCTAAGGAATCACTTACTAGTCTCTCCCCTTCTAAAGTTAATGCATCATCTACTCTATATAATTCTGCTTTTACTTTTGTAGGAAGTCCATTTAGTTGTTCTACATCTTCTGGTTCGATATAATAAATCCATGTTCCTTCTGTTATATTTCCCAAATTTCCCTCTGTTGGATCTTGTGCAAATATGACTTGTGAACCTGATATAAGCTCTCCTTTTTCATTATATAGTTTTACTACATTATATGCTGGGTGTCCACTATATTCTCCTGTAATGATAAATGAGCCTGCTGGTATTTTCGTTCCTTTTTCTTCATCTAGTATATAATCTTCTTTTAATATTCCAATACCATTTTCTTTCAAAATTTCTACATTGTCGCCTGGTTTTCCTAAAATGTCCAATTCTGAAAGTGTAATTGTCATCTTATTATTAGTTGTATTTTTAAATATCAATTTTACATATGATGTGTCATATACTTGTACTCTTGGGTCTTTGTCTGTTTCAAACTTGTCAAAATATACTGTTGCAACTTTTCCATTAAATTCAAGTTTTCCAGTTTTTATTGTCTCCCAGTTTTGTTTATCAGTACTTATTTGTAGCTCGTAATCTGGTAATACATCATTTTCATTTGATTTCGTTACCTTAAATCCTATTATTGACATTACTTCGTTTAACTCTAATATAATTTCTGCGTTTCCATCTGCTGTTCCTATATATGCATCCTCTGTATTTTTATTTATTAGTGTGCTTACTGCTTGAATACTTGGCATTCCTGAACAATTCTTATCTTCTTCTTCTTTTACATCTTCTGTTGATGTCATATTTGTAGTTATTGTAAATGCGTCTTTTGCTATACTTCCATCATGTCTTACTTTTATTGGATTAAGTACTACCTTTTGTGTCGCATTTAGCCATTTATCTACTGCAACAACTTCATATTTGTATACTCTATTATTTACGTTTATTGTATCTATAAATTCTGTTTCGTCTGCCATGACAAAACCTCTTGACTTACCATTTCTATAAATTTCATATCCTAATAATTGCTCTTGACTTGCCTTTTCAAGTCCTAATTTTAATTTAATTTGTGTGTCATTTACTATATCATCTATTACTTTATTTTCTATTTGTACTGTTGGTAGTGCACTTTCTGTAAATCCTACTTTTCCTTCTAATTGATATACTCTTGCTTCGTCATTTACAAATTTTATTCTTCTTGTTTCCTTTTCAAATTGTTCTGCATATTGCCTCGTCGTTTCATCTGGAGTCATTCCCCAGTCTTCAAAAAATTCTAATATATTTTTTTCAGCAGCAGCAACTGCTAATCTCATCAACTTATTGTCTGTATCTGCTCCATTTAAGGTTAACGTTACTCCATTTTCAGCTGCTTTTGGAGCTTTTGTTATGTCTCTTGCATAACTATCTACTCTTGCAAAGAATAAGTTGTCAAATTGTTCTGTATAATTATCATATGTTTTATAATTATATCCGTCTAAATCATAAGCTAAATGTAATTGCCAATACATTGCAAGTTGTGTAAATACATTTGATGCTTTTCCTGTTGTTCCTGATGTTACTTTATCATATACATTTCTGTATTGAAAACGTACAGAATTATTGGTGTCTTTTGCTTGTGCTAATACTGAGAAATAATTATTCGTTATTTCTGCTACTGCATATGCACCTTCATTTATAATATGTCCTATTTCATGGGCAATTCCCCATCCAAAATAATTTCCACTTATATACTTTCCATCTTCATCTGATTGAACTGGTACACTTGTTGCTAATCCACCTATTGAACCCCATTCAATACCAACATGCAATCCTCCTGCATACATAAATGCTCCTGAAAACATTCTTTGATAACGAATATTTAATCTGCTTGATGGATATTGGTTCTTTGCTCCTGCATCTGGGTTTGTACTTAATCCTTTATGCTGATAGAATAAATCTATCATATCTTCCATTGCAACTATTGAATTATATAATTGTTCTGCTTTTTCTTCTACTGTTTCTCCTTTTAGTGCATTATATATTTGTTCTGATGATACTGAATATATCATCGTTTTTAATACTATTTCTGTTGCACCTAGAATGCAATTTTCTTTTTGATAATCATAATTTATGCTATTTATTTCACTTCCTCTATGAATTTCATTATGTTTTGCTTCTAGTTGTGGTACAACTACTTCCAATTTTTCTACATACTCTTTAACGGTTGCTTTTCTTTCAGCTTCTGTTGTCGCTTTCGTTAAATCTAGTAATGGTATCTCCTGTCCCCCACTTACTCTTACACCGTAAATATCATTTGCATTATTTCCTGTGTAATTTATATATAGTGAACCTCCACTTTCATAGTCTAATGTTCCTATTTTTGGTATTTCGATTTCATTTCTTCCTACTTTTAATGTTTTTACAAGACTATTCCATTTTGAAGCTTCTGCATGATATTGTGTTGCTATAAGTTGTAAATTTGTATTATCACCAGTTTTCAATTTTGGGTTTCCTACATATATAACAATTTTTTCTCCACTATATCCTACAACTCCTAGTGGCTGCCAAGCATTTAATCCTCCTCTAAATCCAATATGTGAATCTTTTGCTGATGTTACTGTTGTATCAATCTTAAGTGCTGGCTTTAATTCTTTGTTATTTAATATTTCTCTTGCTGTATCAAGCTCTCTTTGTAACATTTCTCTTTTTGGATTATATTCTCCACTTGCCTCTTCTTTTGTATTTAATTTTGTTTCTAAATCTGCAATTGTTTGTTCTGTTACATCATCTCTTAATGTTACACATAATTGGTCTGTATATAAATTTGCTATTTCGTCTTTTAATTCATCATATTCATAAAATTTCATTTCTGCAATTGAAATAGAATTTCCAGAACCTGGTAAGTATAATGCAAAATTTATCTGAATTTTCTTTGCCATGATTGGCGTATTATATTCAAATTCATAATATATTTTTCCATTACTACTTGTTTTTTTCGTATACTGACCGTCTATAATCGTACTCTTTCCACTTTCATCCCAATATTGTGTCTTCGCATAGAAATAGTCTGCTCCTTGTGATTCTGATGCTACGACTATTACTTTTTCTATTTTTTGTACTTGATAAAATTCAACTATTGGTGATGGTTTTCCTACATTAAATCCTCCTGCATCCCATGTCTCTATTGACCAAGCTGTAGTATAGTCATTATCTACTACTGCAAATTCATTTTCTGGTCTAGTTCCACCTACATATTCTACACCAGCTATATTGGCTGTTTTAGTTACTCCTTCTATTGGTCTATTTATTAATTTATAGTTGGTTGTAATTGGTGGATTTACATCTGTTGTTTCTGCTACACTTACTATAGATGGGCTTCCTTCACCTATTCTATTGTTTCCTGTAACATATACTTGATATCTTGTTCTGTCTTTTAATCCTGTTATTATATAACTATTTGTTGTTATATTGGCTTCTGCTTTTATATATTCTCCTATGCCATACTCTCTGTAGTAAATATTATAAGAATCTGTACTATCCATATTTTTCCATGTTGCCTTTAACGTTCTATATGCTCCTACAACACTTAAGTTATCTGGCGCATCTGGTACTTTATTTGGTTGTGGTGTTACTGTTACTTCTCCTGAATAGCCACTCTTCCACTCTCCATTTATAGATTGTACCTTTACTGTATATGTTGTTCCATTTTTTACTTTGCTGTTATTAAAACTTGAAACTGTTATATTGTTTACTTCTGTTTTCAAAATTTCTGTTTTTCCATTTGCTGTAATTGATACTTCATATCCAGTTATATTTGTCATCTTTTTCCAAGTAAGGGTAAACTTTTCACTGTCTGGTATTGCTACCAAGTTTTCTGGGATATCCATTTCTGGCTCTGGAATTTTACTTTCCATGTTATTTAAAAATTCTACTTTCGCTATTTCTGCTAATTTATTACTTGATGTTTGTGTTACTTTTATAGTTACCTTTTTTATAGCCATTTGACCACCTAAATCTATTACTATACTTCCATCACTTTGTATCGTAGCTGTCGCTACTACTCTCTCTTTTTGAGCATTCAATTTACTTGATATTTGCACTGGTTGCAAACTCGCTAGTTTCACTGGCTCACTTTCATCTTTTATCATTGCAAAATTCATTATTGCACTTTCTATACGTGCTCTTGCTATTCTATTTTCACCTATTTTTACGGTTATCTTTTCTTCTATTCCTTGTTCATTTTCATATATAATTTCTGCTTCTCCTTGCTTGATTGCATTATTTTGTTCAGCTGGTGGCATTATTATAATTGCCTCTGTTTTATTATCATTATTTTCAATATTCAACTCTATTTCAACTGCATTACCTTCTGAAATATCTTGCCCATTACTTGGTTTTAATTGTACAAATTCACTATTATTTTTAAATATAGATGCTACATTACCTGATGTTATTATACTTCCTTTTAATTGTACATTTTCTTCTGTCAATTTTAACATCTGTATTGGTGTTGCCTCTATGTTTTTATTCTTATTAAATACAATATAAGATAGGTCAATAATATCGATTTTGCTGTCTTTATTCAAATCATATTTATCGTCATATATTTCTGACTCTATCTTCTCTATCATAATTTTTTCATCTGTTTCATCTATAAGCCCATCTCCTGTGATGTCTCCTAATCCAACTACTCCATATTTTGTCTGACCTTCTACTAATGCATCATTTATGTCGTGCCCATTACTTAAAACAATTTTTGTTACTTCATCTACTATTTCGATGTCTTGTGTATATGTAATATAATTGGTTCCTTGCACTTTTAATGTATAAGTCCCTGTCTCAAGATTATCAAAATGATAATATAACTTATTTGTATCTCTTTCTTCTTGACTATACATTGCATTACCATCTTTTTGTAACTCTACAATGAACGTTTCTTCTGTTGGTAATCTTAGAATAATTTCTATTTCTAGCTTTCCTAAAGTTATACTTTTAGTTTCATCTTGCATTTCATCAATAATAGTATTTTGCTGTTCTTCTGCATTGTATACTGGGTCACTCATTATTGTATTTTGCTGAGTATTTGGCTGCTCTGTAGGTTTATCTATTGTTGTATTTTCGCTATCTGTATTAGCCTCTGATTTAGAATCTTCTGTTTGTTCTTTACCATCTTCTATTGCTTCTAATTCACCTTTTTCTTCTTCGCTTTCTTTATTGTCTGATTGAGACTCTTGTTCTACTTCAATTTCTGTCTTGTCTTTTTCCTTTTCTTCTACTTGCTTTTCTTCGTCTGTCTCAATATTCTCATCTAGATTTTCACCTACTTTTGCATTTTCTGTGCTTTGTCTTTCTGCTATTGATTCATCTGTTGTCATTTGATTGCTATTTTCTGTTTCTTGTATCATATCGCTGCTAACTGCATATACGCATTGTGCTAATGGTGATACAATCAAGTTAATTAATATTATTAATGCTATAGCAATCTTTAAAGTTCTTTTCATATTCCACCTTCTTTCTTTTTTTATTTCCTTCTTATTTTATGCTATTTCTTAGCATTTTTCAACCATTTTTTTGATATTTTTATTTTTTTATATTTTCTGTACATTGTTAAGTTACATAAAACTATGAATCTAGAAGAAATGATAAAATAAAAAAACATCATTTTCTCTAGATGACGCAAAATTGCGTCATCTAGAGAAAACGATGTTTTTTTACTATAGTATAAGCAAAGCGAATATCAATTAGAAACGCTCAAAAGTTAGAAGGCAAATGAATACAAGTGAAAAGAGTGTCAATCATCTACGTCCCCGTTGACACTCTTTGATAGTTATTCGCTCCAAAAAGCTTTATATGTCTTGAATGCAGAATAAATATCATATTTGCTAGTAACTTCATAAGGTGCATGCATTGATAATACTGGAACTCCACAATCTATTACGTCTACTCCTTTGTCTGCTAATATATATGCGATAGTTCCTCCTCCTCCAACATCAACTTTTCCTAATTCTGATATTTGATATCTTATATCATTTCTTTCTAGTAAGTTTCTTACCCATGCTACATATTCTGCATTTGCATCAGATGCTCCTGATTTTCCTCTTGCTCCTGTATATTTATTTAATCCAACTCCTCTTCCTAAAAATGCTGAATTGTTCTTTTCTGATACAGATGCATATATTGGGTCATATCCTGCGTCTACATCTGATGATAGCATTTTTGAGTAGCAAAATACTTTATCTAATAAGTTTGGTCTATTTTCTCCTGTTTTGTTTAATAATTCTGATATGAAATAATCAAACATATGTGATTCCATTCCTGTATTTCCCATGCTTCCTATTTCTTCTTTATCTGATAATATACATACTGCTGTATTTTTTACGTTTCCCAAATGCATCATTGCTATTAATGATGTATATGCACACACTCTATCATCTTGACCATAACTTGCTACCATACTTTCGTCAAATCCTAATGAGCGTGCTTTAAATGCTGGTACTAATTCTATTTCACTACTTAAAAAGTCTTTTTCTGTCATTCCATATTTTTGGTTTAATATATTCATTATATTTAATTTTATTTTTTCTGTTTCCTTCTCGTCTCCATATGGAATACTTCCTATTAATAAATTTAAGTCTTCTCCTGATATTCCATTTTTTAGTTTCTTTTCCATTTGGTCCATCGCTAAATGTGGTAATAAATCTGTTATTGTAAATATTGGATCATTATCATCTTCTCCTATATTTACTTCCATCTTTTCTCCATTTGCTTTTACTATTACTCCATGAATGCTTAGTGGTATCGTTGTCCATTGGTATTTTTTTATTCCTCCATAATAATGTGTTTTAAAATATGCAAATCCAGAATCTTCATATAATGGATTTGGCTTTAAATCTAATCTTGGTGAGTCTACATGTGAGCCTATTATATGCATTCCCTCTTCTATTTTCTTCTCTCCTATTATTGCTAAATACATACTTTTGTCTCTATTTATAAAATATACTTTATCTCCTGTCTTTAGACTTTCATATGTTGCTATATCTCTAAATCCGTTTTCCTCCGCTATCTTCTTTGCTGATTTTATTGCTTCTCTTTCTGTTTTTGATTTGTTTAGGAAATTAATATATCCATTTGAAAATGTGAATATTGCCTCTTTTTCTCTTGTATCTATTTTTTCCCATCCATTTTCCTTTTTGTTGAACAATTTGTCACTTAATTTTTCTTCCATGTTTTAACTTTCCTCTCTTTCTTTTTACTGTATAGAAATTTGATGGTTTTTGTATTTTCTATACATATGCACATGAAATTTTTAATTTATTTCACGTTACTCATCATATTTTATGCTAGTATAACATTATATTTTTTATTTTTCTATATTTTTTGCAAATTTATTCAAAAATTGGAGATACTAATTATATGTTTTTATAAAATTGTTTATGAATGTCTAGTTAAAAGGAAATATTTTTTTCTTTTATAGCTATTTTTTTCTTTGAACAAATAGAGAAAGGAATGAATTTTTATGAGTTCTATTTGGATAGATTCTATAAATTCTAATAAGAATTTTTCAGAATTAAAAGAGGATATCTCTACAGATATTTGTATTATTGGTGCTGGACTTTTTGGTTTAAGCACTGGATATTATTTAACTAAGGCTGGCAAAAAAGTCGCAATTCTTGAGAGAGAGCCTAACATAGGCCTTAAGACTAGTGGTAACACAACTGGTAAAATTACAAGTCAACATGGATTATTTTATGACCACCTTATTAAAGATTTTGATGAAAAATTTGCAAAAAAATATTTACATGCCAATGAACAAGCTATAATCAATATTAAAGATATTATTGATAACAATAATATAGATTGTGATTTTGAATGGCAAGATAATTATGTTTATACTACGAAGCTAGATGAAGTTCCTTTAATTGAAAGTGAAGTCTCTGCTGTGAATAAATTAGGTTTTAAAGCTGAATTCTTAACTGAAACTAATCTCCCTTTTAAAATTTCTGCTGCTATCAAATTTCCTAATCAAGCTCAATTTAATTGTAGTAAATATATGCTTGGCTTATCTTCTTATATAACTAACTTTGGTAATTCAATTTATATTAATACTAATGTTCAGGACATCGCTAAGGATAGCAAAAGTAATGGATATATTCTTGTTACTCCTTCTGCAAATGTTAGAGCTAAAAGTATCGTAATCGCCACTCATTACCCTTTTTTGAGTGTACCTGGTTTTTATTTTACTAAGATGTATCAGTCTACTTCTTATGCTATTGCTGTTGATACTCATTCTAAATTATTTGATGGCATGTATATAAATGTTACTCCTCCTATCTTTTCTTTTAGAACTGCGAGTTACAATGGTAAAAAAATTCTCATTGTTGTTGGTGTAGACCATAAAACAGGTGAGGCTATTGAAAATGATTCTCATTATGCTGAATTAGAAAATGAAGTTCGTAAACTTTATCCTTCTTCTGAAGTTTTGTTTAGATGGAATACAGAAGATTGTATAAGTCTTGATAAAATTCCATATGTTGGGGAGTTTTCTAATATTATGCCTCATGTGTACATTGGTACTGGTTTTAAAAAATGGGGAATTACAAGTTCTAACATTTCTGCTAATATTATTGCTGATAAAATTTTAGGTAAATCTAATAAATATTATGACATTTTTAATAGCAAGCGTTTTGGTTTTATTAAAAATCGTTGGGAAGTTAAAAATATGGTTAAACAAACTGCTAATTCTTTAGTTTTTGAAAAATTTAAAATTCCACATGAGGCTATTTCAAATATTGCTTATGACAATGGTGCTATTGTTAATTTGAATGGTATTAATGTTGGAATTTATAAAGATACTGATGGCAATGTCTTTGCTTTAAAGCCTTACTGCTCTCACTTAGGTTGTCTTCTTACTTGGAATAATTTGGATAAGACATGGGATTGCCCTTGCCATGGTTCTCGTTTTGATTTTATGGGACATAACATTTATAATCCTGCTAATAAAAGTTTGGAGCTTATCGATTTGAATGATTTATATTAATATTTATCCTCATTACAAAGTTCTTCTACACTGATGACTTTCCTTGAGCATAAACATTAAGATAGATAAAGTTTAGTTTTATCTATCTTAATGTTTTTATTATTTTATGCTTTATTGCTTGAGCCAAAAACATTTGCTATTTTGTGTTTTACTGTCTCTTTTATTAAATCTCTTGCTGGTGTTAAATATTTTCTTGGATCAAATGCACTTGGATCTTCTGTAAATACTTTTCTTATTCCTGCTGTCATTGCTAGTCTTAAATCTGTATCAACATTTATTTTTGATACTCCAGATATACTTGCTTCTTTTAACATTTCATCTGGAACTCCTTTTGCACCTGGTATATTTCCTCCATATTGATTACACATTTCTACTAGTTCTGGTATTACTGTTGATGCTCCATGTAATACTATTGGTGTATTTGGTATTCTATTCTTTATTTCTTTTAATATGTCAAATCTTAGTTTTGCTTCACCTTTGAATTTGTATGCTCCATGACTTGTTCCTATTGCTATTGCTAATGAATCGCATCCTGTTCTTTCTATAAATTCTTGTGCTTGGCTTGGGTCTGTATACATTGCATCTGCTGATGATACATTTACATCATCTTCTATTCCTGCTAATTTTCCTAATTCTGCTTCTACTACTACTCCTTTTGAATGTGCATATTCTACAACCTTTTTTGTTATTGCTACATTTTCTTCAAAGTCATATTTTGAACCGTCTATCATTACTGATGTAAATCCTGCATCTATACACATTTTGCAAGTTTCAAAGTCTGGTCCATGGTCTAAGTGTATTGCTATTGGTAGATTTGGGTGTTCTTCTATTGCTGCTTGTACCATTTTCATTAGATAATTTATTCTTGCGTATTTTATTGCACTTGATGATGCTTGTAATATCACTGGCGAATTTTCCTCAGCTGCTGCATCTACTATTGCTTGTATTATTTCCATATTGTTTACGTTGAAAGCTCCTATTGCATATCTTTCCTTCATAGATTTTTCAAACATTTCTTTTGTCGTTACTAATGGCATCTAAATCACTCCTCTTCTTATTTGTTTATATTGCTATTTTATTTCTATTTTTATTATATGTCAATAGTTATACTTCTTTTTGGCATAATCTTTTTGTATTTGAATCTTAAAAATCAAAGAATTTGTAAATTGTTATTTTATCCACTCTTTGATTTTTTGTAAAATATTTATTTCTAATTCTGTATACTTTTATAACTTGAACATTGTGATTCATCAGTTCTTCCTGTATTACAATTTTTTATTGGGATCACTATTATTGCTTCCAAGTCACATTCCTTATGTTCATTGTCATTATATTGACATGATTTAACTGTACAATTTATTTTTTGTTTCTTTTCCATCTTATTTCCTCCTTTTTCTTTAGTATTTGCATTTTCACCTTTTATATGTATTTTATTTAATTTTTGTAACATTTATAAAAAGTCTTTATTTTTGATAAAGACTTTAACATTCATTCTTTTCTTCATTTTCTTGTTTGTTGTTTTCTTCACCACATATTTTTTTGTTGCATTCTTCACTTGATTCTTTAAAGCTCAAATACCAATTAATTCCATTCCTATTTTGATTTATGTATTCCACTCTTTCTTGTAATTCTGGATATGTCATTGGTGCTGGCATTATTAAAGGTTGATTTGATATCCAATTTGCTGGTGTTGATGCTTTATTACAATCTGCAATTTGTAATGCCTGAATTATTCTTATTATTTCTGGTATAAATCTTCCTATATTTAATGGATATACTAATATCGTTCTTACTATCCCTTTGTCATCTATTATAAATACATTTCTTACTGTTTCTGTCGTACTTACATCATTTGATATCATTCCATATTTTCTTGCTATTGCTCCACTTCTATCTGCTATTATTGGAAATGGTACTTTTACTCCTGTTCTTTGATATATATCATATATCCATGCAAGATGTGAAGCTATTCTAATGTTACCAATTTTATTTTCTAATGTAGGGGCGACCATTGGTCGTCCGTTCTTCGAAGAGTGTACTATAATTTGTATTTAATTAAGCAGTTTCTTTGGAGTATGGACGTGTGATGCACGCCTCTACACAATCGTTTAATTGTTCTTTCACAATATTTAATTCTGAAAAATTAAAGTATATGTATATGTTCTTAAATTCATCTAATTCTATTCTATCTATTAATTCAAACAATATTTTTTTACTTGGATTTTCAAACTTCAAAAATTCTTCAATTACTTTGTCAGCTTTTTCTTTATTGTGATTTATTTGAATCTTATTTTGTAATATTTTTATTTTGTCTTGTATATTGTTTTTATCCTTTATTAGCTTTTCTTTCTGTTCGATAAAATCTCTTGAATATCTAAAGTAATCATCGTTTGTAATAATTCCATTTAAGTTATCCATATACATTTTATCTAATTTTTTTGATACATCTTCAAGTTTATTTTTTATATTTAATAATTTTTCTTCTTCTACTTTTATAAGTGTAGAATAGTTATCTTTATTTTTCTCATATATCAATTTTAAAGCATTTTTATCGCAGAATGTATTAACTATATCTTTTATATTGTTAAGCACTTTATTTTCAAATTTATTGTAATTATAGTTGCAAGTTTTACATTTTTTATCTTTTCCTCTTGCTAAACTACAATCTATGTAACCAATCTTTTTAATTTTCCCACGATAACAAATTCTAAGCTGTCTACCACAATTATGACAAAAGATTAATCCTTTTAATAGTTCAGTATGTTTTGGTGTTGATAGACTTTTTTTACTTTTTAAAATTTCTTGTGCTTTCATAAATGTATCTTTTTCAATGATAGGCTCATGTGTATTTTCTACTCGTATATACTCACTTTCATTTTTAGGTTTTCGTTTTTTTACTTTATAGGAAACAGAAACACATTTATTTTGAACAGTATTTCCAATATATACTTCATTTACAAGCATTGCTCTTATAGATTTAGGATTCCATGTCCTTATTTGATGTTTTAGATTAAGATACTTACTTGGTGGATCAATACCTTCTTTATCTAAAATATTTGATATTCTTTGTAATCCATTTCCATGTAAATATAAGTCAAATATTTTTTCTACTACATAAGATACATTTTTGTCTATTTCTAGCTTATTTTTATATATTGTACTTTTTTTATAGCCATAGGGAGCAATACTTCCTAAATATTCTCCTTTTAATTCTTTTTCTCGTAAAACTCCTTTAATCTTTTTTGAAATATCTTTTGCATACATATCATTT
>JAAWPK010000041.1 GCA_022799935.1 Clostridia bacterium | reverse complement strand
ACATCAGCTGGAATAATAGCAAGAGGAGTATCTGATTTATGGAATTATGGAAGCGGAGGGACATCGTTCTCTCCGTATTTTATGCAAAGAGCAATCCAACTGAGTGGAAAAACAGTAGCAGATTTAGAAAAAAATAATGATGACAAAGTGGAGGAGGAAAAACAATGAGTGATTATAGAGTAGAAATTAAAAATCCTATTCCACTTGTATTATTAATTCCTAAATCTATTTCAAAAGTAAAAGGCGTTAATAGGTATGTGTATCCAACAATCGAAGAAGCCTTAGCTATTAAAGATGAGAATAACAATTCTATAAATTTATTTTTTGGAAGTTTCAAAACTTATGGAGGAACAGAAAAAACAGTAAATGGTATATATTCCATAGAAGATACTGCAAACATTGAAACATGGTATAGACCAGATATTGCAAGCAACTGTAAAATTTCTAGAGCAAGTGATAATGCAATATTTGACATTATAAATGAACCAGAGGATATAAACCAAAGACACCAATTTCTAAAGTTTAAAGTAAGAAGAGTAAAAGGCGGAGTCTAATATGAGCAATAAAGTATATTTGGAATTTGAAGGATTTGATGCAGCAATTGCAAGACTTAATAAATTAGGTGGAAATGTAAAAGGCATTTCTGAAAAAGCATTAAAGAAAACACATCAAATAATTACTAAAAAAGCCGAAGAAGCAATTACGCCACATAACGAAACACATCAAACAGAAAAAAGTTTACGAAGAGAAGCGGAAATTGAATGGGCTGGGACAACAGCAAGTGTCAAGACAGGTTTTAGCATTGGCGAAGGTGGACTTGCATCAATATTCTTGATGTATGGAACGCCAAGAATGAAAAAAGATCAAAAAATGTATAACGCATTTTGGAGCAAAAGCACTCAAGATGAAGTTAGACAAGCACAAAAAGAAATATTTTATAATGAAATAAGGAGGTTAAGCGATTAGTTATGGAAGATTTACTAATAAGCCTAATTGAATCGTTGGGCTATCCAATATTTCAAACAGGATCACTAGGAGCAGATGAACCATATCCTGCTAGTTTTTTTACATATTGGAATAATAGTGCAGATGGCAATGAATTCTATGATAACAAAGAAAATTCTATAATATGGAGTTTTGATTTGAATTTTTATTCCGATGATCCAAGCATAATCATGGAACAACTAATGAAAGCAAAAGAATTATTGAAACAAAGTGGATTTATTGTTTATGGGAAAGGTCATGCTGTGAAAAGTGATGAAGTAACTCACACAGGAAGAGGTATTGACATAAAAATAATTGAAAAAATAGATAGGAGGAAAGAAAAATGCAAAAAGAGTTAGATGAAATTGTAGAATACAGAGGCGTAGAAGATTTAGTTGCAGCCGAAGTGTTAACAGATAATAACAAAGAAGGAGAAGGATATACAACAGGAGAAGTTTTTGCAATAGCAGGTGTTGCTGAAATAGGAAAAAGTACAAGTAGTTCAAATGAACCACACTATTATAATAATATACCAGCAGTTGTTGTTAGTTCCACAGGAGCCGATGAAGTAACTTTGTCTGTATCTGCTATTCCTTTGGATGTATTAGCAAAAGTAACAGGTCAACATTATGATAATACAACAGGAGCATTAATAGAAGGAGAAAGAGAAACAAAATACTTTGCAATTGGATACAAAACAAAGAAAACTAATGGCGATTATGTATATGTATGGAGATTAAAAGGAACATTTAATATTCCAGAATCTACACACAATACTGAAACAGATGGTACTGATGCAAATGGTCAAGAATTAACATTTACAGGTATTAACACTACACACAAATTCGCTAAAGTTCTTGATAAAAACGGAAACAAAAAAGGTGCAAAGGCTGTTAATGTTGATCTTGGTAAAGACTTAGCAGATGTAAGTACATTCTTCGATACAGTTACAACACCAGATACTTTGAAAGCAAAAGCCTAAGAGGAGGAAATATAAATGGATCTAAAATTAAATATCTATGAGAAGAAAAAGGTAGCAAAAACATATACTGCAGAAACTTACGATTTAATGTTTGGAACAGTAGAGGATTTATTGGATGTTATTGACATTGATAATATCCAGGCAGGAGATAGAGCAGAGTTATTAAAAGCAATTGCGAAAGTATTAGCAAACTCAATGAATATTGTTAAACCTTTACTTAAAGATATATTCGAAGGATTAACAGATGAGGAACTAAGAAATACAAAACTTAAAGATATTATAGATGTTTTAGCTGAGATTGTAGCATATTCAATTAATCAGTTAATGAAAGGAAATAATGAAAAAAACTAGAAGGGGGGAATGTAAATATTCCCCTTTATCAGATATTCTTTGAATTAGAAATTGAAATTTGTAATCGCTTCCCAGCGGTTACACCATTCAATATTAGAAGAGAAAAGATGAGCGATGTTTTTTTATTAGTTAGAAGACTAAGAATCTATGATAAAGCAAATATCGATAAAAAGAAAAAGAAGAGAAGAAGACCAGCTAATGATAGCTGGTTTTAATTTTGCCTTAGAAAAGAGGTGGAAAAGTGAGCAATAAGGGAGAAGATATAACAACCAAATATAAGCTCGACATATCAGAATTTAAAAAGAACATAAATGAAGCAAATAGCCAAATGAAATTGTCGAGATCAGAATTTAATAAAGTAACTGCAGGAATGGATAATTGGGCGAAATCAACAGATGGTTTAAGTGCTAAATTAAAGCAACTAAAATCTACAATGGATGCACAAGTATCAAAATTACAAGCATATCAAGGACAATTAAAGACAGCACAAAAATATGAAAAAGAATCTACTGCAGAAATAGAAAACTTAAAAAAGAAGTTAGAAGAAGCAAGAAAAGCGTATGGAGATAATTCAAACGAAGTTAAGTTACTACAAAGCCAATTAAGTTCGGCAGAGCAAGCACATTCTTCAATAAAACAACAAATATCAAATTTGACTGTTACAATTAATAATCAAGAAGCAGCAGTAAACAAAGTACAAAAAGAGTACAGCAATTATAGTACACAATTGCAAAATTTACAAAAAGAAGAGGCAAAAGCCAATAGTACAACTAGTAAACTATCAGGTACGATTGAAGCACAAGAAAATGCGGTTAACGATGCAAAGGAGGCATATAAAAACGCAGTATTACAATATGGAAAGAACTCAGCGGAAGCCAAAGAACTTGCAAAAGAAATAAAAACCCTATCAAGTGACCTAGCAGAGAACAAAGCAAAAATGGAGGATGCCGATAAAGCAGCCAACAAATTAGACAAAAGCATAGATGAAGCAGGTAATTCTGCAAATGAGGCTTCAAATGGTGGATTTACAGTCCTAAAAGGTGTATTAGCAAATTTGGCAACAGATGCAATTGAGGGGTGTTTAAGTGCATTAAAGAAAATGGGAAGTGCTTTAATTGATGTCGGAAAACAAGCAATTGCAAGTTATTCTGATTATGAGCAATTGGTTGGTGGTGTAGAAACCTTATTCAAAGACAGTTCTGGAATAGTTGAAAATTATGCAAATAATGCATATAAAACAGCAGGGCTTTCTGCAAATGAGTACATGGAAACAGTAACTTCTTTTTCTGCATCATTGTTACAAAGCCTGAACGGAGATACAGCAAAGTCAGCACAAGTTGCTGATAAAGCGATAACAGATATGTCTGACAATGCAAATAAGATGGGTACTTCAATGGAGAGCATTCAAAATGCATACCAAGGATTTGCTAAACAAAATTATACCATGCTAGACAATTTGAAACTAGGATATGGTGGAACTAAAAGTGAAATGGAAAGGCTTATTGCGGATGCGAATAAATTGGCAAAAGCACAAGGAAAAGCAGGAAACCTAACTATTAATAGTTATGCTGATGTTGTCGAAGCAATACATTTGGTTCAAGAAAATATGGATATTACAGGGACAACAGCAAAAGAAGCAAGTACGACCATACAAGGAAGTATTAATTCTATGAAATCAGCATGGACTAATTTACTAACAGGAATGGCAGATGAAAATGCAAATTTCGATACTTTAATGGATAATTTTATAGATAGTATCGGAACTGTTTTTGAAAATGTATTACCTAAAGTAAAATTAGTTTTTGATAGCATATTGTCACTATTAAATGAATTAATGCCTCAAATTATTTCTATGATAGGCGAACTCTTACCAGATCTTATTAAAGGAATTAGTCAATTAATACAAGGAATAGTAAGTGCACTTCCAGATTTATTACAATCAATAATAGAAACAATAGCAAGCCTAGCACCTGAATTATTGACAGCAGGTATAGAGCTAATACAAAGTTTATTAGATGGAATAGGAAAAACACTACCTAAAATTGTCGCTTCAATTGTAGATATGATCCCGAAATTAGTACAAGCATTAGTAGATGGAATTCCAGATCTGATAAATGGAGCAGTACAATTCTTCATGGCCATTATAGATGCGATCCCAACAGTTATAAAATCAATTTTGAATGCCTTACCACAAATTATAAATAGTATTGTCAATGGTTTAATTACAGGAATACCACTTATAATTGATGGTGCAATTCAATTACTAATGGGAATTATAGATGCAATTCCACAAATAATAGATGCAGTTATAAATGCACTACCTCAAATAATAGAAGCCATAGTAAATGGATTAATAAATGGAATAGATGCAATTATAAATGGAGCTATTCAATTATTAATGGGTATCATACAAGCAATTCCACAAATTATACAAGCATTAATACCAGAAATACCAAAAATAGTTACAACCATAGTAAAGACACTTATTGAAAACTTGCCAGCATTAATACAAGGTGCAGTTCAATTATTTATGGGACTAATTATGGCAATTCCACAAATTTGTATGGAATTATTAAAAGCAATCCCACAAATAATTGTAGCAATTTTCCAAGGATTAGCTGAGCTGCCTGGACAACTTGGGGAATTCTTTAGTGGAGCATGGGAAGGAATCAAGAATGTTTTTGCTAATGTAGGAACATGGTTCAAGGATATGTTCCAAAAAGCATGGGATAATATTGTGGCAATTTTCCAAGGAATAGGGGAATTCTTTAGTGGACTTTGGAATGATGTAACAGAAGCACTTAGTGGAATAGGAACATGGTTCAAAGATATGTTCCAAGGAGCTTGGGAAGGCATAAAAAATGCTTTTTCTGGAGTAGGAGATTTCTTTGGAGGAATTTGGGAAGGCATAAAAAATGCATTTTCTCATGTTACTGATTGGTTCAAGAATATATTTTCAAATGCATGGCAAGCTGTAAAAAATGTTTTTAGTGCAGGAGGAAAAATATTTGATGGAATAAAAGATGGAATAGTTAATGTTTTTAAAACAGTTGTTAATGGAATAATAGGTGGAATAAACAAAGTAATATCAATTCCTTTTAATGCTATAAACGGAATACTAAGTAAAATAAAAGGTATTGAAATAGTAGGAATTAAACCTTTTGATTGGATACACACATTTGATGTTCCACAAATTCCAAAACTTGCACAAGGTGGTGTACTAGAAAAAGGACAAGTGGGATTACTAGAAGGATCAGGAGCAGAAGCGGTAGTTCCTCTTGAAAAGAATAAAGGATGGATCAAAGCAGTAGCAAATGAAATGAAAGACCAAATTAAGAGTAATGCTGCTAGTATAAGCAATGTATCGAATACAACTTCGAATGTTAATAATAATTATACACAAATAATTAATGCACCTAAACAACCTTCAAGGTTAGAATTATATAGACAAACAAAAAATTTACTAAATCTAAGAACAACATAAAAGGAGGGGAAAATTAAAATGTTTACTTTAAAGGTAGAAAATGCAAAAGGAGCAATTTTAGAACTTACAAATAATGAAGAAAACTATCAAGTCACTAATATAGAAGGAATAAACCCTCCAAATGCAAATATAAATACAAGAAATTATGCAAATGGCGATGGTTCTTCATTCAATAGTTCAAGAATAGGAGATAGAGAAATTGTAATTACAATTACTATAAATGGAGATGTACAAAAGAATAGATTAACATTATATAAATACTTTAGAAATAAAGAATGGTGCAAAATATATTATCAGGATGAGGATAGAGATGTATATATAGAAGGATATGTACGAACACTGGAGGCACCTAAATTCGTACAAAAACAAGTAGCTCAAATTTCAATTTTATGCCCAAATCCATACTTCAAAGATATGGAAACAATAGTAAAAAGTATTTCAAAAATTGTAAAAAAATTCACTTTTCCATTTTCTATAAATGAAAATCAGCCTATTCCATTTTCGGAACTTGAACTTGAAAAGGTAACAAATATTATCAATGATAGTGAAAGCGAAACAGGCTTAATTATTAATGCAAAATTTATGGGAACAGTAGACAAATTAGAAATTCGTAATGTAGACAATGGCGAAAGTTTTGTAATTAATTATAGATTTGCTAAAAATGATAAACTTGTAATTAATTGCAACAGAGGAAATAAATCAGTAATATTAACAAGAGGAACAGTAGAATACAATTTAATTCCTTATGTACAAAGCGGATCTGTATTTTTTCAATTAGGAATAGGGGACAATAACTTTAGTTTCTTAGCAGATGAAGGAATAAATGATATGTTACTAGACATTAATTTCAAATATTATAATGTATACTTAGGAGTATAATATGGAATTTTATTTATTAGATAGTGATTTAAGAAAAAAACATATAATAGATACTTATTCAAGTGCTATATGGGTGCCAAGGTATAATGATCTTGGCGATTGCGAATTGGCTATTGATGCAACAACAGAAAATCTAAAGAAAATAGCAGAAACTAAATATATAGCACGAGATGATGATGATATGGTGTGTGAAATAAAGAAAATAGAAATAAAAACAGATGTTGAAAATGGCGATTTACTAATTATTACAGGAACAGATATAAAAGATATCCTAAACCAAAGAATAGTAGTTAAACAAACTAATTTCAATGGACTAGTAGAGGATTATATAAGAACATTAATCAATGAAGCAATTATAAATCCTATAAACCAAGATAGAAAAATAAGTAATTTTATTCTGGCCGACAAAAAGGGTTATACAGAAACGATAAGAGAGCAAGTAACTTATGATAAAGTTGGAGATAAAATAAAAGAGCTATGCAAACAGTATGGATGGGGATATAAAGTAGGAATTAGCAACGAAAAATTTGTATTTTCTTTATACAAAGGTGTAGATAAAAGTGAATATATTACATTTTCACAGAACTATGATAATATTTCTACAACAGATTATACAAAAGATGATAGTAATGTGAAAAATGTTGCATTAGTAGCAGGAGAAGGAGAAGGGGTTGCAAGAACAACTATAACTATTGGTAATGGAGCAGGCATCGATAGACATGAAGTATATATAGATGCTCGTGATGTATCAAGTTCAATAGATTATAATGAGCTAGTAACTAACTATCCAAATGGAACACAGAAGGTCATAAATGGCATAACATATTATCAAGTAAACGGATCTAATATTGCTATACTTACAAAAAATGATAAAGGAGAAATATCCGAGGTTCAATTATGCAAAGATGTATATATTGAAAACTTAAAAAGCATAGGATACGAAAAAATGACAGAATATATATCAGTTGCTTCATTTGCAGGAGAGATTATAGTAGGGATCAGTTATATATACAAAAAAGATTATAATTTAGGAGATATTGTTAAGATAAAAAATGAATATGGAATATCTATGAATGCAAGAATAACTGAGGTACTAGAAAATCAAGATGAAAGCGGTTACAAAATGGAGCCAACTTTTGAAAATGTATAAAAATAAAAAAATAGGAGGCAAAAAATGGCAGATGATGTAAAATATCCAGTAAATGCTGGATTTTTTAATGCAATTAATGAGGACAGGGCATATTCAGCAGATGATATGAATAGACCATATAGAAAATTAATCAGCAATGGTGTTTTTGCAACTCCAAAGGGAACAGCATCGAATGATTTACAAGTATTTGCAACAAATAATGGAATGAATATAATTGTTTCGAAAGGCGATGCTATTATTGGGGACAAATGGTTCGAAAATCCAAGTGATTTGACAATAACTGTGTCACAAAATTCGGAAGTATTACCTAGAATAGACAGTATAATTGCACAAGTCGATAGAACACAAGCAGGAAGAGCAGGAAGTCTAGTATATAGACAAGGAAGTGCTTCAAGTAATCCTGTGCATCCAGCAATTAATACAGATGAAGATATATTTGAAATGCGACTAGCTGATATTAGGATAAGTCCTTCATGTGTAAAGGTTACACAAGATTTAATTACAGACTGCAGAGGAAGTAGTGAATGCCCTTGGATTACAAGTTTAATATATCAAGTAGATACATCAACATTGTATGCACAGTGGCAAGCAGCATACCAAAAATATTATGCTGATCAAGAAGCGGAACATGATAAGTATTTTGAAGAATTTAAAAATACTATGGCAGGGTTCTTTGCTCAGGAAGAGCAATCCTTTGTAGCTTGGTTTGACAAAATGAAAGGACAATTATCAGAAGATGCAGCAGGAAAATTACAACTTGAAGTAGACAACCTAAACCAATTACTAATGGAAGCAATTAGACCAATAATGACACAAAATGGAGAAATATTAACAACAGAATCAGGAGAATACATAGTAACAGGGTTATAAATAAAAATAAATGTACTAGAAAGAAGCTATACTTCAAGAAAGTTATTTTATTTTGAAAAATATGTTATTTTATAGGAGGAAAAAGTATGATTAAGAAAATATCGGACTTAACAGAAGCAACAGATGCTAAAGAAACAGACATAGTCTGTATGGTCGATTTAGGAAATGGAGAAACTAAAAAAATTACATTTGGAACATTACTTAAAAGCATTGTTCCTAAAAGTGCAGCAGCACATAATGGAATATATAGAGGAAAAAACATAACCAGCTTGTTTTATGATGGTACACTATCAGAACAAATAGCAGCAGGAACATTTGATGACATTTTTATAGGAGATTATATTATAGGAAAGGTAAGCAATAGAAAATACATAGTAGCAGACCTTAACTATAGACTACATTGTGGAGATACAGAATGTACTACTCCACATATATTGATGGTACCAGAAAAAATAATGGGAACTGCTAAAATGAATGATACTAATATTACAACAGGAGCTTATTTAGGAAGCAAAATGCATACAGAATATCTAACTCCATTTAAAGCCGTAATACAAAATGATTTTGAAAATGCTCATATTTTAAGTCATAGAAACCTGTTCTCAAATGCTGTAACAAATGAGTATGAAAGTGGAGGAGGATGGTTTGATAGTACAATAGAATTGATGAATGAAATAATGGTGTATGGTTGCAATATTTTCAAAAACATTAAGAATGGAGAAAATTTAGCATACAACTATACAATGGATAAATTACAATTATCATTATTCAGGTTAAAACCAGAAACAATAGTAGCACTTAATGATGCAGGACAGCGATATGGGTATTGGCTAAGAGATGTCATTTCTTCTTTATCTTGTGCTAGTGTGTCTCGCAGTGGAGATGCGTATGGCAGCAATACTTCTAACTTGTTCGGTGTTCGTCCTGCTTTTCTAATTTATTAATCATACATCATTGTATTATAATTTATTTAGGAGGAAATTAACATGGAAAAAACAAGAAAATGGAAAATTACGCTATCTGATGGAACAAAAATTGAAAACCTTAGACTAAACGGAAATAATTTTGTATCAGAAGTGGAAATTACGGAGGAAACATTTAGAGGGAAACTATCAAAAGTAAGTTTCGAGGGAGAAGTAAATGGAGCTCCATTCAAGCAAGAATGCAATCAAATGGAATTAGTACAAATAGCTCGTTATAAAGATGGATACTACTTTGTATTAAGAGAAATAACACAAGAGGAACTAGACAAGATAAAGACAAGAGCAGATATAGAATACCTAGCAATGATGGCAAATATTGATATGGAGGAGGAATAAACCATGAGCAAGAATTTTGAAAAAGTAAGAAGATATTATGATACTCAAGTATGGAATAAAGCAAGAGTGTATAATGCAGTTGGAAAATGGATTACAGAAGATGAGTACAAAGAAATAACTGGAGAAGATTATAATCAATAATGAAGAACGATAAAATTCGTTCTATTTTTTTACGAATTTTACAAGAAAGGAGAAAATAGTCTTGGATGAAAAATATATACAAATGATTATTGAAAACAAAGATAGTTGTAAATCTGCACACCATAGGATAGATAAAATGGAAAATGATATAGGCGAAATTAAAGAATTAACTATTGCAGTAAAAGAAATAGCAATGGAAACAAAAGCAAACAGAGAAGATGTTAATAAAATGAATGAAAGATTAGAAACTATTGAACAGAAACCAGCAAAAAATTGGGATAATTTAAAATGGTTAATAATAACTCGGAATTGCAACAGCAGTTCTGGGTTATTTTTTAGCAAAATTAGGCTTGTAGAAAGGAGGGATAAATATGACAGTACAATTAATAGTTTATATTGTAACAACACTATTTACATATGTTTTAGGAAAAGTATCAAAATACTTTAGATGGAACGAAACACTACCTATTCCAGTTCAAAATATAGTAATTGGAATTATTGCAACAATTATTGGATGTGTTATTCATATTGAAGGTTTAGATGCGAACGGAGTAATACAAGCAGTAGTTACAGCATTAGGTGGAGTGGGAACAGCTACTGTACTATATGATGCAAAAAATCAATAATTTAATACAAGAAATAATTTCTTGTAATTTTTAGATGCTAGAAGAAAAACAAAAAATATTCTGGCATTAATTTTTTTATAGAAAGGATGAGAAAAATGGAAGAAAAGATAACAGCAACAATAAGAAACGAGAATGATGAAAGACAAGAGGTAGAAGTTATAATTGATGAAGTAGAATTAACACCAGAAATGGAAGCGGAACTATCTAATGGAAATGGAGGAGAAGAATAATGGGTACATTTTCAAAATTATGTGATATTATAGTGCCAGCAAGCACAGCTAATTATACAGCAAAAAGAAACAACACAATAAACAAATTCACACCACATCATGTCGCAGGATGCTTAACAGCACAGCAAATTGCAAACATATTTAAAAATCCGAATAGAAAAGCATCAGCAAACTATGGAATAGGAATAGATGGAAAGATAGTAGGAATAGTACCAGAAGAGGCAAGAGCATATACTTCAAGCTCGCCATCTAATGATCATCAAGCAATTACAGTAGAAGTATCAAATGACCAAGTTGGAGGAAATTGGCATATATCAGATTTATGTATCGAAAGATTAATTGATCTAATGGTAGAAATACGCCAGAGAACTAAAAAAGAAGTTTATATCTATGATGGAACTTCTAATGGGACAATAACAAGGCATAATATGTTTGTTGCCACATCATGTCCAGGCAGCTATTTACAAAGTAAGTTACCATATATAACAGAACAAGTTAATAAAAGACTAACAGAAGGAACAGCACCAGTAGAAGCACCTACAATTCAAGCACCAGTAACAGGAAGAAAAGTAGGAGATAAAGTAACAATAAGCGGTATATATGTAGCTTCAAACTCAACAAATAGGCTAAATCCAGCACGAACAAGTGGAACTATAACAAAAATAGTAGTAGGAGCAAAGAATCCATATTTATTAGATAATGGAAATTTAGGATGGACTAATGATGGCTGTATTATTGATAGTGCGATGGTAGCTCCAACAACAAATACGACAACAACAACATATACAGTTCAAAGTGGAGATTGCTTATCAACAATAGGAAGCAAACTAGGCGTAAATTGGAAAGAAATTGCATCATTAAATGGAATACACTCGCCCTATACCATTTATAAAGGTCAAAAATTAAAGATACCAACTGCAGCAGCAGAAACAAAAACCAATAGAAAATCAAATGAAGAAATCTGCAAAGAAGTATGGGCAGGAAAATGGGGAAACGGCGGAAATAGAATGTACAACCTAAAACAAGCAGGATATGATGCAGAATTAATCCAATCTATGGTAAATAGAGGCATAGGAAAATAGAATAATAGAGGATCCAAACTCCTCTATTGCATATTATTTAATTTTTGTTGTATATTATATAATATGTCAAATGCTTCCTTACAAGTCTTAAGTTTACTCATGCTTTTTCTTTCTAACAATAATTTCTCCAATTTCGCAATCAAATAGATCGCACATTTTCTCGAGAGTATCAAAGCGAATACTACTTGTTTGATTTTCCATTAAGCGTGTAAGAGCCTGATAACCACCTTCCATATTTTTTACAAACCAATACTTACTTCTCTTTTGTTTTTTTAATAATTCCTTAACATTTACTTGAATCATGTTATCACCTCCTTATAATATACCTATTTTATAAGAAAGCAACGAAAAAAATAACTATCTGCAATTTGACTTAAAACGCAAATAACTATATTGAAATATAGATATTTATGTTATAATATACTTAAATTAAGATGGAAGAGGGTATATTATGAAAAATGCAGGTGTACTAAGTATATTGAACAAAATAGGCAATTATTTAGACAAAGAAGAATATATAGAAGCAGCAGAGTATATTAGAAGTAAAAAAAGAGAAATAAAGAACGAAGTAGATTCAGCAAGTGAATATATGGACAAAATGATAAAAGATTTAAAGTAAAGGTCGAAAAGTGTCTAATTTTGTATTATAGATATATCAACAGAAAACAAAGTTAATACCTAACTTGGCGTATAGTTATCTTTATTTACATAATATGGTAAAATATATGTAAGCAAGATAATTATATAGGAGGATTATAAAAATGAAGTATGAAAAGATTTTGATGTTAGAAGAATTGAAACAGAATCTAACTTTAAAAGATAAAATATTGCTACATTTTTTTAAGAACTATACATACAGAATTTATAAAAAGGGTATAAAAAAGGGATTTTATTGGACACATTAAAACCAATAAGATTTCTGCAAATTACATTAAAAAAATACAACTAAATGGTTAAAGTTGTATATATAGTGCATTATAAGGGCGTCACAATCGACTACCCGCTTTTTAAATATTCAAAATCAATAAAAGCTAGTATACTCTAAATACTAGCCTTTTTTTTTGAAAAAAATTTTAATGTAAATATATTTTTTAATGTAAATATATTTCAAGTTTTAATGTGATTTTAATGTAGTTTTATAAATCTTTTATGAATTTTTATAGTTTTTTATAAACTTCTAAATATTTTGGAAAGTTAAAAATGCTTATTTTTCAATGCTTTTGCAGTTTTATAATCTTTTATAAATTTTTATAAATTTATATATTTTGGAGCGGGTAGCGAGAATCGAACTCGCGCTATCAGGTCGGAAGCATGACATTCTACCACTAAATTATACCCGCAAACTATTATTTATTTTATCACAAAAAAATAAAATAGTCTATAAAATAAAAAAAGTTTTTAAAATTTTTTATAAAGTGTTGACATTTAAAAATAAAATATAGTATAATAATCGTTGTAAGTGAAAAATATATATGCAGATGTGGCGGAACTGGCAGACGCACAGGACTTAAAATCCTGCGGGAGTTAAATCCCGTATCGGTTCGATTCCGATCATCTGCACCAAAGGATAATATCGTCGCACCAGACGAAAAAACGATTAAATCGACTGTAACAGGTCGATTTTTTTCGTGCCTAAGTATTGAAATTTTCGGAAAGGTGTGATATTATGTTAAACATAATCAAGAAACAAATCAATATTAGTAAAGAACTAA
>JAAWPK010000040.1 GCA_022799935.1 Clostridia bacterium | reverse complement strand
ATAATATTATTTTGTAAGATTATAATAAGTGTAATATTACTAGGGAGCTTAGGCTCCTTTTTATTTTACTATTTATAAATTATATAATCTTAAAAAATTATAATAGCAAATAATTTAAAAATAAAATATAATAATAAAGAAATAAAAATGAGATAAACAAAAATATTTGTTTATAGGAGGAATTTATGAAAGAACCTATTATAGGAAATACGCCAATGATAAAGATAAATTATGAATATAAGGGAGAAAGTAAATATATATATACAAAACTTGAATACTATAATTTAACAGGAAGTATTAAAGATAGAGTTGCTTATTATATTATAAAAAATGCAAAAGAAAGAGGGATACTTAAAGAAGGAATGTCTATAGTTGAAGCAACCAGTGGAAATACAGGAATTGCCCTAGCAGCACTTGGAAGTTATGGAGGGCATAAAGTATATATTTTTATGCCAGATTGGGCAAGTGAAGAGAGAATTAAGCTTATGAAAGCATATGGAGCAACCGTAATACTATATTCTAAAGAAGAAGGGGGATTTTCTAGATGTATATCTGAAGCAGAGAAAATGGCAAAAAATGAAAATTCTTTTTTAGCTAATCAATTTGCAAATAAAGATAATTTTTTAGCACACTATGAAACAACTGGAGAAGAAATAATTAAGCAAACTCCAGAAGATTTATTTGGGTTTGTATCTGGAGTAGGTACAGGTGGTACATTAATGGGGACAGGAATAAAGTTAAAAGAGAAATTTAAAGACATAAAAATAGTTGCAATAGAGCCAGATAAAATGCCTCTTATATCAACAGGAAAAATAATAGGAGACCATAAAATAGAAGGTATAGGAGATGAATTTATACCTGATTTAATAGATAGAAATAAGATAGATGATATTTTTCTAGTTAATGATGAAGACTCAATAAATATGTCTAGAAAAATAGCGAGAGAGCTAGGATTAGGAATAGGAATATCATCAGGAGCCAATTTTATTGGAAGTGTTATGCTAAACAATAAAATAAATCAAGCAATATGTACAGTTTTTGCAGATGATAATAAAAAGTATTTAACAACAGATTTATCTAATGAAATAGATAAAAATCCTAATTTTTTATCTAATCAAATAAAATTAAATAGCTATGAAATTATATAAATAATCTGCACCAGCTTTACTTATTTATAAAAAACAACTAGCCCTACCTCTTTTTAGAAGGTAGGGCTAGTTGCCTTAAGCTTTTCTAGTAAGAGCTGCCTAAGTCAGAATTTTGCCTTGGTGCCTTGGAATCTTAGTGCGGGCCGACAAGCCAGTCATAGCCAGCGGGGACAGAGTAATCAGCTTTCTTTCCGGCATCATTTATGTAGTACGGAATGCTTTTCCACTCTTTCCCGTTGTAATATCTGGCCACGACGCTGAAGTCCAATGCAGTTGCCTGTGATTTAGCATTGCTGCTATCTGTATTCAGGAGAGTCTTCTCCTGAGTCAGAAGGTTCACATGAACAAGCTGCATATTGCTGCTTATATAGTACAGCGAATTCTCAAGCCGTGCAACGCCACGCTTTACGAAATATGCGTAGTCGTCAGCAATTTGTGTGATATTTCCATCAGCGTCCATCATAACAAGCTCCCCTTGAGTATTGTAGAGGAAGCAATTGTCAGAGTCGTTTGTATAAGACTCGTAGACGGAAACGAAAATATCACCTGCTACGGGGTCACCTTTGAGCGGCATAGGAACTGTAAGCTCCTCTTCTTTGCCCAAAGTCCACTTCCTGATAACATTGTACGCAGAATCAAAAATCCATGTACCATCAGCAAAGCCGAAGACAGGAAATTCTGGTTCTGCGAGACCAGCGTTATCAAGGGTTAACCAGGCGTCACATAGGTCTTTGATAACCCAAGGTCCTTTGTGAAGCTCGATAGATCGATCTTGATTTACAACGAGCATGAGCTCTTCATCGAGATCGAAGTAAAGGCAGCGATCAGTGACCGCAGAGGGCTTTGTTTGTTTCACAAACAGCCTAATGAGGTCATAATCACTGTCCGAAAGATGTATACCGCCATCAGAGATAGCAGACAACATCACTTCGGCAACAGCAGATTCTGAAGTTTCAGAAGTACTGCTGTTTTCCTTAGCCTCTGCAAACGGTGTGCAGAGACTAAGGAGCAGGACCAGAGACAGGAACACGCGAGCAATTCTTTTCATTGTGCTTTTTCTCCTTATAAATAGGTTTGTAGGGACATTTATGTTAAACAACCAAATGCCCAAAAAGCATTTGATTGGAAAGCGAGAAAAAATCCAAACAAAATATATTTATATATTATAAGACAGTAATATTAAATAGTCAATATTAAAATTCACAATTATTTGGAGTTCTTGGGAAAGGTAATACATCACGAATATTTTGCATCCCTGTTAAATACATCATCATTCTTTCAAATCCTAAACCAAAGCCACTGTGAGTACAAGCACCATACCTTCTTAAATCAAGGTACCACCAATAATCTTTTTCATTTAAACCAAGCTCTTCTAAACGAGAATGTAATTTCTCGAAATTGTCTTCTCTTTCACTTCCTCCAATAATTTCTCCAATACCTGGAACAAGTAAATCGCAAGCTGCAACAGTTTTATTATCAGGGTTTAGTTTCATATAGAAAGCTTTAATTTCTTTTGGATAATCTGTAACAAATACAGGTTTTCCAAAAAGAGTTTCACTTAAATATCTTTCATGTTCAGTTTGAAGATCTGTACCAAAATGTACAGGAAATTCAAATTTATCATTAAACTTTTCAAGTTCTTTTATAGCATCTGTATAAGTGATTCTAGCAAAATCAGAATTTAGCACATTTTGTAGTCTATCAAAAAGATTAGTATCAATAAATTGATTGAAAAATTCCATCTCTTCTGGAGCATTTTCTAATACATAAGAGATAACATATTTCATTAGAGCTTCTGCTAAATCCATATTATCTTTTAAATCACCAAAACAAATTTCTGGTTCTATCATCCAAAACTCAGCAGCATGTTTTACTGTATTTGAATTTTCTGCCCTAAAAGTAGGTCCAAAAGTATAAACATTTCTAAAAGCATGTGCAAAAGTTTCTACATCTAACTGACCACTAACTGTTAAATGAGAAGGTTTTCCGAAAAAATCTTGACTAGCGTCAACTTTACCATTTTCATCTTTAATAGGATTATCTAGATCCATAGCTGTTACTCTAAACATTTCTCCTGCACCTTCACAATCACTGCCAGTTATGATAGGAGTATGAACATAAACAAAACCTCTTTCTTGGAAGAATTTGTGAATTGCAAAAGATAAAACACTACGAACTCTAAAAACAGCATTAAAAGTATTAGTTCTTGGCCTTAAGTGACTGATAGTTCTTAGATATTCAAAGGAATGTTTTTTCTTTTGAAGAGGATAATCTAAATCTGCTTGATTAATTATTTTAATTTCTTTTGCTTTTAATTCAAAAGGTTGTTTAGCATTTTCTGTTTTTATAAAATCTCCTATTACAATAATAGAAGAACTTATAGAGAGTTTTCTTACATCTTCAAAATTTTCAAGACTTTCGTCAAACACAATTTGAACATTTTTAAAAAAACTTCCATCATTTAATTCAATAAATCCAAAAGTTTTAGAATCACGAATTGTTTTAACCCAACCAGAAACTTGAATAGTAGTATTTTCAAAACAATTAATATCTCTATATAAGTTTTTTACAAGTGTATTTTTTAAATCCATAATTATTTTCGTCCTTTCTTAAAATAATGTACTAATTATACAAAAAAATTGCTATAAATTCAATATTTTTAGAGTATATTTTTTTAGTCTTAATTATACTTTAAATATATAGATTTTTATAAATAGTTTTGATATAATATAAAAATAACAAAGGAGAAGATGATGAATAATAGTAAATTACCAGTACCAGTAAAAAATACTCTTCCCCAAAAAATAAAAAGAGGAGTCATAAAAACACGGAAAAGTTCTAGGAAGTTCTTTAGCATTAGGTTTATCAGCTGGAGCAATATTTGCAAGTGCAACTTTGGCACCAATACTTATTATCCCTTCAATGCTAGCACGGGCTATATTCTGCTCAAAAGTTTTTAAATAATACAGTTAATACTACATATAAAGATCTAGCATTTTATTTAACTAAATCAGGTAAAAACATGAAAATACTTCAAGACGCTTTTAGACCTAGTATACTAAAAGAGATGATAGGATTAGATAAAAGAGAAAAATATGGTTTTCTCCAACTTCAAGCATTAGTTCGGAATGTCAAAGTTTGATGGAGTAGATAAAAAAGGAAATCCTACAACAATGGAAACAGATACTCATGGACCTATAAGGAAAACTCTTGGTAAATTAGAGGAATTAGGGTATATAAAAAATTATAATGAAACACAAATAGGAAGGAAAAGACTTATAGTAGAAAAATTAGCTTTTTTGAATGGTGATATAAAGGGTAAAACAGATATATATAATATTACATTTGAAAGGACAGATAAAAAAGTAAATTTTGAAGATGAAACATTAAGAAAAGCATTTCCAGCAGTGTTTTCAAAAAGAGGTATAATTGTAAAAAAAGGATATAGAATAGAGGCAGATGAAAACGGGGTGTTAACAATAGAATATCCTAAAAAGAAAGATAGAAAAAAAGCAGAAGTAGCTAAAACTTTAAAAGATAATACCATAAGAAAAGAACTAAGAGTAGAAATATCAGAAGAAGCACAAAGAGATTTTTCAAGAAGATTTATGGATAATCAAAAAGAGGATAAAGGAAAAAATAAAGATTTTACTAAATAAGGAGGGATAAGATGAGAGGATTAAGAGGAAGAAGGAAAACAAGAATAAATTATAAGAAATTAGTAATATCAATGACTTTAATAGTATTATTAGTTGCACTTGTAGCATTTTGTATAGGGCGTGTAACTAAAACTAATACTAATACAGAGATAGAAATAGGAGAAAATCAAGAAAAACAAGAAGAGAAAGTAATACCAGATGACATAACTTTTAATTTAGTTGCGGTAGGAGATATAATGTGTCATAGTACAAATTTTAAAGCAGCATATAATGACAAAACAAAAGAATACGACTTTTCACCAGTATTTGCAAATATAGCAAAATATATAACTAAGGCAGATATTTCAATTCGGAAACTTAGAGACAACTTTTGCAGGAGAAGCAAGAGGATATAGCGGATATCCAACATTTAATTCTCCTAAAGAACTTGGTATAGCAATAAAAAATATAGGGATAGATGTACTTACAACAGCAAATAATCATAGTATGGACAAAGGAGAAAATGGTGTAATAAGTACTTTAGATACATTAGATGAGATAGGGATAAGTCATACTGGTACATATAGGAATATAGAAGAGCAAAATGATATATTAATAAAAGAAGCAAATGGAGTAAAAATTGCATTTATTTCATTCACATATGGCACAAATGGAATACCAGTGCCAAAAGGAAAGGAATATTTAGTAAATTTAATAGATGAAAATCTTATATTAGAACAAATAAAATTAGCAAAAGAAAAAGATGTAGATATAATATGTGCAAGTATGCATTGGGGGATAGAATATGCACAAAAACAAAGTGCAGAACAAGAGAAACTTGCAAACTTTTTATTTGAAAATGGAGTAGATATAATAATTGGAAATCATGCACATGTAATAGAACCAATGGAAAAAAGAAAAATTACTTTAGAAGATGGAACAGAAAAAGAAGTATTTGTAGTATATGCTTTAGGTAACTTTGTATCAGGTCAAATAAAAGAACATACAAAAAGTACTGCTATATTGGATATGCAAATAAGAAAAGTAGGAGCAACTGGAAAAATAGAGATAGACAGTGTAGACTATATACCAGTATATTGTTATGATAAAGGTGCAGGAGTGAGGAACAGATATGAACTTATAGACATAAGAGCAGCAATAGAAGCATATGATAGTGGAGATACATCAAAAGTAAATGCGAGTCTTTATAGAACATTAAAAACAGAACTTGCAAACATTGAAAAAGTACTAGGAAATCCAATAACAAAAGAAACAGAACAAGAGGAAAGTGTTGAAGATGAAAGTGAAGCAAATGAAACAAATACAATTGATAATAAAGGCTTTAATCCAAGAAGCGGTGGAGGAGGCCGGAGATTAAAAAATAAAGGCACTTTAGTGCCTTTTATTTTTTAAAACATATCTTTTCTTTTTAACCACCATGCAACAAATAGTGTAAGTGCAACAGAAATTGCAATAATTATTGGAAAACCAATATTGCTATTTTCAAATGGTAGAGCTAAGTTCATTCCAAAAAAACTTGAAATCATAGTTGGTACAGCAATTACTAAAGTAATAGATGTCAAAAATTTCATTACAACATTTAAATTGTTTGAAATAAGTGAAGCATAAGCGTCCATTGTACCACTTAAAATATCACTATAAATTTTACCCATTTCCATAGCTTGTTTATTTTCAATAATTGCGTCTTCTAGTAAGTCTTCGTCTTCTTCATATAGTTTGATTATTTTACCTTTCATAGTTTTTTCCATTACTACCTCATTAGATTTTAATGAAGTAGAGAAATAAACTAAACTTTTTTCTAAACTAAGCATTTTTAAGAGCTCTTTATTTTTCATTGAATCTTTTAATTTAGCTTCTGTAATTTCTGTTTCTTTGCTAATTTGTTTTAAATAAGTCAAAAATAGTGAAGAGTTAGCAAAAAGAATTTGCAAGATAAATCTACTTTTTTTATAAGTTGAAAAACCTCTTATTTTCTTTTTCTCAAAGTCTTCTATAACTTTAGCCTTTCTAAGAGAAACAGTTATAAAAAAGTCATCTCTAACTACAATCATTCCAAGAGGCATAGTAGTATAAAGCACAGAATCATCTGTTTTTTCAATAATAGGAACATCGATAACAAACAAAGTTGTTTGATCCTCATCTTCTTGGTCAATTCTGGCTTTCTCTTCTAAATCTAAAGAATAGCGAATAAAATCATCCTGAATATGTATATTATCACAAACTTTTTTTATTTCATCATTGGACGGGTTTACAAGATTTATCCAAGAACCTTTTTTAAATTCATTAATTTCACTTGTTTTACCAGACTGAATATCTGTATTATAAATTTTAATCATAATTTGTATCACCCATCCCTTCTATATTTTCAATAATACAATTTTACACCGATTTAAAGCTTTCGTCAAGTAAACTTACTTTATACCTTGAAAGAGAAGTAAAAATAGTGTATAATAGAGCTATTCGTAAATTTAAGGGAGGAAGAACATGCTAGTATCAACAGGAGTAACAGTAAGATTTGGAAAAAGAATCTTATTTGAAGATGTAAATATAAGATTTGGAAAAGGAAATTGCTATGGCATAATAGGTGCAAATGGTGCACGGAAAGTCAACATTCTTGAAAGTATTATCAGGAGAGATAGAACCAAGCAAAGGCGAAGTTTCAATGGAAAAAGGAGAAAGGCTATCTGTACTTAAACAAGACCACTTTGCATATGAAGAATATAGTGTAATAGACACTGTTATAATGGGAAATCAAGAACTGTATAAAATAATGAAAGAAAAAGACTCAATATATGCAAAACCAGACTTTACAGAAGAAGACGGCATGCAAGCTGCAAAATTAGAAGAAAGATTTGCAGAACTAGATGGGTGGAATGCAGAAGCGGATGCATCTACACTTTTAAATAATCTTGGGATAGATACAGAAATGCATTATAAAATGATGAAAGAAATAGAAGCAAAAGATAAAGTAAAGGTATTACTTGCTCAAGCTCTATTTGGAAATCCAGATGTTCTTTTACTAGATGAGCCAACAAACGATTTAGATTTAAAAACCATAAATTGGCTACAAGAATTTTTAATAGAATTTGAAAACACAGTAATAGTAGTATCACATGATAGATATTTCTTAAACAAAGTATGCACTCATATTGCTGATGTAGATTTTGGAAAAATAAAAGTATATCCAGGAAATTATGACTTTTGGTATGAATCAAGTCAGCTAGCTTTAAAACAAGCAAAAGAGGCTAATAAAAAGAAAGAGGAAAAAATAAAAGAACTCCAAGAATTTATTGCAAGATTTAGTGCAAATGCTTCTAAGTCAAAACAAGCAACATCAAGGAAGAAGTCACTAGAAAAGATAGAGTTAGATGAAATCAAGCCATCTAATAGAAAATATCCATATATTGATTTTAAGCCAGATAGGGAACCAGGAAAAGATGTATTAACAATAAAAAACATATCTAAAACAATTGAAGGAGAAAAAGTATTAGATAATGTATCTTTTACAGTAAAAAAAGATGATAAAATATTGCTTTTAGCAGATAATGAAATTGCAAAAACTGTATTATTTCAAATAATTGCAGGAGAAATAGAGCCAGATTCGGGAGAAATCATATTTGGAACAACAATTACACATGACTATTTCCCAAAAGATAATAATTATATGTTTAACAAAGAAGTTGCTTTAGTTGATTGGTTGAGAGCATATTCAAAAGATCCAGATGAAACTTATGTAAGAGGATTTTTGGGAAGAATGTTATTTTCAGGAGAAGAGGCACTTAAGAAAGTAAGTGTATTATCAGGAGGAGAAAAAGTTAGATGTGTTTTATCAAAAATGATGTTATCAGGTGCAAATTTCTTAATTTTTGATGAGCCTACTAATCATTTAGATATGGAAAGCATTACTGCTGTAAATGAAGGAATGAAAAAATTCAAAGGAAATATGATATTTACATCACATGACCATGAGCTATGTGAGACAGTTGCAAATAGAATAATAGATATAAAGAGAGATAAAATAATAGACAGAGAATGCACATATAATCAATATCTTGGAATAGAGTAGAGAAGGAAAAATATGAACACTAGAAAAATCTTAAAATATGTTAGAATAGGAACATACTTAATTTTAGGGATAACTTTTTTAACATTAAAATATACAAAACTTATAAAATGGACATGTTATATAAATGACAACTTTGGTATACTTTGCCCATCTTGTGGGATAACTAGAGCAACTATTGCACTATTAAATTTTAATATTCCACTTGCAATAGAAAATAATGCCTATTTTGCATTAATACTATTTCCAATATTTTTTATATTATTTGTAGATGATATTGTATGTATGATAATAAAGAAAAAATCACTTGTGGAAATTATACTTCGGACAATGATAAAAGAAAGGATGATACTTTTTGGGTGAGTATATAATAATTGGAATCTCTTACATTTTAGGCATATATTTTTTCTATAATTTGATAAGGATAAGAATGAAAAATGAAACAGAGAGAACAAATAGAGTGTATGTATTAATTGTTGCAATAATCCTTCTTATAATTGTTTGGAATATATTTAGAGTATAAAAATATAAATTAACAAAAAGAGATATTTAATAAAAAAGCCTTGCATATATAGCAAGGACTTTTTTATTAAATATCTTATTACATAGCAGATGCTGCTGCTCCAAGAGTTGCAACTCCAATTATTGCAAGAACATATATTACTACACAAAGTACTAATCCTATAATTCCGCAAACTAAACCTGCAACACCCATACCTCTACCTGCATCGTTTTTACCAGCTATACTGAAAATAATTGCAATAATTCCTGCTGGAATAGATACATACCACCAACAGAAAGCAAGTATAGAGATTATACCTAATATCATAGATGTAATATTAAATCCTTTTCTTTCGTTTGGTGCACTAGTTGTTTGGTTGTTTTGTTCTTCGTCCATTTCTACTCCTCCTTTTACTTTAGTTATTTATACCATAGTAGGTACATAAGAACTGTATCTAATAAATTTAAAGCTAAAGCGATAAACTTATAATACCAATTAATCTTTCTACTTCTTAAATGTATGCCAAGTTATTATAAGAAAGACCTAAATATGTAATAATCAAATTATAGATATTAAGATATAATTTGACATTATATTTCAATTATAAAGATAAAATGAAAAAAAATCAATAATATTTACAAAAAAAATTATATTTCTTGTAATAATTTGAGGGAAGTAATTATCTAAATAGACTACATACACATTTCTATTTGTAAAAAGAGTTTTTTAGATATATTCAAAAAATAAAAATAGTATTAACTTTAAAGGTAATTTAGAAGTTAATACTATTAAAATTAATTATTTAGTTAAAGCTTTTATTTCTTCAAATCTTTTTACTTTTTGAGTTGTTGTTTTTGAAAGAGGTTCAGTTGTAATAATAATTTCTTTTATATGTTTTACATCAGGAAGAGTTTGATTAACCTCTTTTACATTTTTCCAGAATATTTCTTTTAATTCTTCTTTAGAAAGATCGCCATAAATTTTTTGAGCTAAATCTTCATCATAAACAATTTTAGCTGAAAGTGTAGTGTCCATAGAACTTCTATTTCTGGCAAATACCATACTTTCTGATACTGCTGGCAGTTTATTTAATAAAAATTCTAATTCATGAGGATATATATTTTTTCCATTTTTTAGAACAATAATATCATTTTTTCTTCCAGAGATAAATAAGAAACCATCTTCATCTATGTAGCCATAATCTTCAGTAGAAAACCAACCATTATTCATAGCTTTTTTTGTTGATTCTTCATTTTCATAGTATCCAAGCATTACACTTGGACCTTTTACAGTTATTTCACCAAGACCATCTTCATCAGGATTTTCTATTTTTACATCTAGATTGTATAAAGGAAGTCCTATTGAACCAGGTCTTTTTTCTTTATCTGTTTCACAAGAAATAACAGGTGAGGTTTCTGTTAAACCATATCCTTGAACTAGCTTTACTCCGAAATTATTAAAACCATGAATAATATTTTTATCAAGAGGAGCAGAACCAACAAAAACAACTCTTAACTTACCTCCGAATTTATCTATAATAGGTTTAAATACTTTTTTTCGTAAATCTATTTTTACCTTAGAAAGAGTTTTTGTAATAGATACCATTGTTTTCATAAGTTTATCTTTTCCTTGTTCCTCAAGACTCTTCCATACTTTGTTATGTATGTTTTCTAGAACTAATGGTACAGATACAAAAACACTAACATGATATTCATTCATATTTTGTTGAATATATTTTAAACCATCACAAAATGCAACTGTTACTCCAAAATAAATACCATATAAAAATGTAATAGTACATTCAAAAGTATGATGTATTGGCAAAAAAGAAAGTAGAGTATCTGTTGGATACATTTTTACATAACTTGCAATTGCATGAATATTAGAACAAATATTATTTTGTGAGAGCATAACTCCTTTTGAAAGGCTAGTAGTCCCAGAAGTAAATAATAAAATAGACATTATGGAAGGATCAATTACAATATTATTATAATCTGTATTTCCTTTATCTATTAGATCTTTTCCGCTTTTTAACAAATCTTCATAAAGAAGAACATTATCTTCTAGAGTTTGATCCATACTAATTATATATTTTAGAGCACATTCAGAGGTGTTTTTTATTTTTAAAACTGCTGATAAATATTTTGGTTCACATACAATAGCTTCAGCTTTACTTCTTATGATTAATGATTGAATTTCATTTTCTGGTAAAGCCTTATCCAAAGGAACTATAACCATTCCACCAGTAGTAACAGCTAGGTATGTAGTACACCATTCATATCTATTGTTTCCTATAACAGCTACATTTTTACCTTGTAAACCTAAAGATAAGAGTTTAGTACTAAGACTTTCAATATCTTTTTTAAATTCAGAATAAGTTTTATTTACATATTCAAAATTATCTTTATCGTGTCTTAATTTATATTTATAAGCTACTTGATCTGGATATTTTTCAGTAGTTCTAGAGATAAGTTCTCTAAAATTCCTAATTTTGTCTGTTTCATAAACTACTCTACTTTTTTTACTTTTCATAACTTTTTTCCACACTTTCATTTTATTTTTTTGTTGTAATTTCAAATGATATAAGCTGTTCTTATTCTATAATAAATTAAAATAATTAGCAACATTTTTGTTGATTTTTATATATTACTATTATATAATTGAACAAAGTGCCTCAAAACCATTTGTTTTAACTAGTTCAAGTTTTGAGATAAAAAGCATAAAGGGAAGTACTTAGCATTTTTATTCAATAGTTTAGAAAAGCTATTTTATAATAAGGAGAAATTTTAAAGTGGAGAAATTATATGAATTAACAGAACCTCAAAAATCAATTTGGTTAACAGAAGAATATTATAAAGGAACATCAATTAATAATATTTGCGGATATGTTTTCATCAAAGATGAAGTTAATATAGATATTTTGAAAAAAGCCATTAATGAAGTAGTAAAAACAAATGATAGTATGAAAATAAAGCTTAAAATAGAAAATAGCGAATGTTTTCAATATATTTCTGAATATAAAGAATTTAACATAGAAACAATAAATTTGGAAACAAAAGAAGATATAGAAAGAGAAACAGCAAAACAAGCAAATGAGCTTTTTTGCATGGAAGAAAATTTATTTAAATTTACAAATTTTAAACTTCCAAACAAAACAGGTGGATTTATTATAAGTGTACATCATATTATTGGAGATTCTTGGGCACTAGGATTAATTGTAAAAGAAATTACAAGAACATATGCAGAACTTTTAGAAGATAAATATGAGATACAAGATAAATACTCTTATTTAAATTATATTGAAGCTGAAAATAAATATAAAAATAGTAATAAAAGAGAAAAAGACAAAGAATACTGGGAAAAAGTATTTGAAACAGTACCAGAAATTGCATCTGTTGTTCCAGCAAAAAATGAAGCATCAAGAGATATCTCATCTGAAGGAGAAAGAAAAAGATTTACATTTTCTGAAAAAGAATTAATAAAAATAAAGAGCTTTTGTGATAACAATAAAATTTCAGTTTATAATTTCTTTATGGCAGTTTACTCACTATACATAGCAAGAGTAAGTGGAGTAGACGATTTTGTTATGGGAACACCAATTTTAAATAGAACTAATTTTGAACAAAAAAATACTATAGGAATGTTTGTTAGCACTTCACCATTAAGAATCATATTAAATCATCAAAATACATTTGCAGAATTTGCAAAAAAAGTTATGATGGACACAATGGAAGCTTTTAGACATCAAAAATATGGATATAAATCTATATTAGAAGATTTAAGAAAAAGAGATAATTCTATTCCTAACTTATATAATATAATATTGTCTTATCAAGCAACAAAAACAGTAGAAGAAAATTCAGAAGTTAATTATTCAACAGATTGGGCATTTAATGGAAACTCTGCAGAAGAATTACAAATTCATTTATTCGACTTAAATGATGAAGATTCTATGTCAGTTGCTTATGACTATAAAAAAGAATTATTTGAAAAAGAAGATATATCTAATTTACACAATAGAATTTTGGAAATAATAAATCAAATTATTAGCAATGAAGAAATTTTATTAAAAGATATAGAAGTTGTAACAAAAGAAGAAAAAAATAAAATATTAAATGAATTTAATAATACTAAAATAGAATATCCACACAATAAAACAATCGTAGATTTATTTGAAGAACAAGTGGAAAAAACACCAGAAAACATAGCTGTTATGTTTGAAGATAAAAAAATGACATATAAAGAATTAAATGAAAGAGCAAATAAACTTGCAAGATATTTAGTAGAAAGTGGAGTTAAAGAAAATGAAGTTGTTTCTATACTTTTAGATAAAAACTTTGAGCTAGTTATCAGCATTTTAGCAGTATTAAAGACTGGCGCTTGTTATGTACCTATTGACACAAATTATCCAGAGAATAGAATTGAATATATATTAGATGAAAGTAAAAGCTGTGTTTTACTAACCACATCAAATATAAAATATAAATCTGATATAGCAATATATGTAGATGAAATTTCAACATTAGATAAATTTGAAACTTCAAACTTGAATTATAAAAATAGTTCAAATAAATTAGCATATATAATTTATACATCAGGTTCTACAGGAAAACCTAAAGGAGTAAGGGTTAGTCATAAAAGCTTGGTAAATTATATATATTGGGCTAAAAAGTTTTATTGTGATAATAAACCTACAAACTTTCCTCTATACTCATCTATTTCATTTGACCTCACAATCACTTCAATATATACGCCATTAATTTCAGGAGGAAGAATCATTATATATAATGAT
>JAAWPK010000039.1 GCA_022799935.1 Clostridia bacterium | reverse complement strand
TAAAAATCAATATCTAAAAAGAAGATCTTAGTAAAAAGGTCTTCTTTTTTTGCTATTTAGACCTCAAATTTAAATCAATAAGAACAGAATCAAACAATTATATTTAGGTTTTACTTTAATATATAAAGCTATAGTTTTAAGGAAAAATTAAGATAAAAATACTTGACAAATAAAGATTACAAGTGTAACCTAATAATAAGATTACATCTGTAATCTTATTGCTAGCAAAAAACTAAATATTAGGAGGAATAATATGTGTGGGATAGTTGGTTTTATAAGTAAAGAGAAAAATAAAGTACAAATCATAAAAAATATGTCAGATAGAATTGTACATCGTGGACCAGATGGAGAAGGATACTATATAGATGAAAAAATTGCTTTAGGACATAGAAGACTTGCAATTATTGATTTAAGATCTGGAAATCAACCAATGCTTAATGAAAGTGAAAACCTAGCAATAGTATTTAATGGAGAAATTTATAATTATTTAGAACTAATGGATGAATTGAAAAAAAAGGATATATATTTAAAACTAATTCAGATACAGAAGTACTACTTCATGGGTATGAAGAATGGGGAGAGGTGCTTCCAATAAAACTAAGAGGGATGTTTGCTTTTGCTATATGGGATAAAGAGAAAGAAACTTTATTTTGTGTTAGAGATAATTTTGGAATAAAGCCATTTTATTACTATAAGAAAAATGGTATATTTATGTTTGCTTCTGAAATAAAGGCATTTTTAGAACATCCAAGGTTTGAAAAAGTTTTAAATAAAAAACTTATTGGTCCTTATTTATCTTTTAGCTTTACTCCAACAAATGAAACTCTATTTAAAGATGTATGTCTACTAGAACCAGGGACAACTCTTACATTAAAAAAAGACATTGCTATAATAAAAAAATATTATAATATAGAATTTAATGAAATGAAAAAAGGCTTTGAAAAAACAGTAAATGAGATAAATCAGTGTATGAAAACATCAATAAAATACCATAAAATAAGTGATGTAGAAATTGGCTCATTTCTATCTGGAGGTATAGACTCATCATATATAGTAGCTTTAGCAAAACCAGATAAAACATATACTATACGGATATGATAATAAGAACTATAGTGAAATAGATATTGCAAAAGATTTAACACAAAAACTTGGTATAAGAAATATTAGCAGAATAGTAAAAATGGAAGAATATATAAATTCTATACCTAAGATAATTTACCATCTGGATGAACCAATTGCTGATCCATCAGCAATATCGTTATATTTTTTATCTAAAACTGCAAGTAAAGATGTAAAAGTAGTTATGTCAGGAGAAGGTGCAGATGAATTTTTTGGAGGGTACAATTGCTATCTAGATGAAACGGATTTAAAAATGTATAATAAAATACCATATTTTATTAGATATATACTTGGAAAATGTTTTGAGGTATTTCCAGAATTCAAAGGAAGAAATTTTATTGTAAGAAAGGGAAAACGATTAGAGGATGGATATGTTGGAGTAAATAAAGTATTTAGTGAAAAAGAAAAAAGGAAAATACTAAAAATAAGTAATTATATTAAAAATGAGAAAATAATAAAAAGCTCAATAGATATCTCAAGAAATGAATGTGATATTATAAAAATGCAAAGAGTTGATATAGACAATTGGCTTACAAGAGATATTCTTTTAAAATCAGATAAGATGACTATGGCAAATTCACTAGAATCAAGAACACCTTTTGTAGATAAAGAAGTATTTAAAATTGCAAGTGAGCTACCTACTGAATATAAAATATCAAAACATATGGCAAAAGTAGCTTTAAGAGAAGCTGCCAAAAAAGAGATACCAAATGAAAGTTATAAAAACAAAAAACTTGGATTTCCAGTGCCTCTTAGAGAATGGATGAGAGAAGCGGAGTTTTATAATGAAATAAAGAAAACAATAAATCAAGAATTTGTAGCGGAATTTTTTAACCAAAAATATATACTTAAATTATTAGAAAAACACAAAAATCATAGACAAGATAACTACAGAAAAATATGGACTATATATATTTTTATCAAATGGTATGAACAATTTTTTATAGAAGAATAAATAGTATACATAAGTTGTTTTAAATCTTTTCTTAAATATAATTGACAAATAAGAAATTATAATATAAGCTATATATAGATTACGAATGTAATCTATATATAGCTTATATTATGCCAGATAAATATGATATAACAGATGCAGAACTTGAAATTATGCAAATACTATGGGAGAAAAAGGAATGTAGTTTAAATGAAATAATAGAAGGACTAAATCATGAAGTTGATAAGAATAAAAATACAGTAAAAACTTTACTTAGAAGACTTATATTAAAAGGTTCAGTAAAATCTAAAAAAACGAATTCCAGAGATGCTATATATGTTCCAAAAGTAAGTAAAAATAAATTTTTATCCAATCAAAATGAAAATTTTCTAAAAAAATTATACAATGGAAGTACAGGAAAACTATTATTAAACTTTGTTGAAAATAAAAAAGTTTCTAAAGAAGAATTAAAAAAGCTTATAGACATATTAGAAAGTGAGGACTAGTAATGATAGATATACTAACAAATATTAATGAAAACTTGGCTGTAATTTTTTATAAAGTGTTATATATGTCTATGATTGGAAGTCTAGCGGGAGTATTGATATTTACTTTAATTAAAATTTTTGATAATAAACTCTCAGAAAAATCAAAATGTATTATGTGGATAATACCAATTATACTTTTACTTATGCCAATAAATAGAATACAGATAAATACTGGCTCTAATATTGCAATAAGCACAGCTATAGATAGAGTGGAAACAGCATTAAATGATGTGTCTAAATTTAGTTATTCTAAATCTTTAAATAGTAATTTTGAAGAAGAGATGAAAGAAGTACATTATACAAAAAGTGAAATTATATATAAATCAATTCCAACAATTTGGTTTTTTGTGACTGCTTTTGGGATGATAGTATTTATTTTAGGAAATATCAATATAAATATAAAAATAAACATGGCAAAAAGATGTAGAGACATTAGAATAAAAGAAATTTTAAATGAGTGCAGAAACAAATTAAAAATTAAAAGAAGAATAGGAATAAAAGTTCAAGATTTTAATGGTTCACCTTGCATTTATGGAGTAATAAATACAAAAATTTTAATACCAAGTGACTTTGTAGAAAAAAGTCATGAGACACTAGAAAATATATTTATGCATGAGTTGTCACATTATAAAAGAAAAGATATGGTAACAAATTATATATTACTTATAATTACAATAATACATTGGTTTAATCCAATAGTACATTATCTCTTCAAAAAAATCAGACAAGAAATGGAACTTGCAACAGATGAGATTGCATTAAATAAAATGAATAAAGAAGAGAAGAAAAGATATGGAATGACTTTAATAAATTTACTTGAAACATATCAAAATCAGAAAATATCCTTAAAAATGCTTTGCATTACAGACGATAATAAAAATATGGAAAGAAGAATAAAAAAAATAAAATTGGCTACTAAGCTAAAGAGATATCAAAAATCAATTGTAATATTAGTAACTGCAATTACGATTTGTATGTTAAGCCCGTTTATACTAAAAACAAGTAGTATTGCAAGTAATAATGGCGAAAACAATATTAATATTATGGAAGAAAAATTAATTGATAAAATTGATGAACAGCATGAAGTTAAGGAGACTAGAAATTATATAGATGATAATATAGATTCTATGGAAAATGAAATGAATTTATCCTATGATACAAAAGAAATAAAAGAATTAAAGGGAAAATGGAAACCATATAAAGCAGAGAATTATGAAGGCGAAATTAGCCTTGTAGATATTTATGGAAGTGGAATAAAAACATATGGTGGAAGCTTAGAGTTAAGGGACGATGGAACATTCACAAAGTTTATTGGTGTATATTCAGAAGAACAATCTGCTGATCTTGTTGGAAACTATGAAATAATAGAACCATCAGATGGGCAAGAGGGAAGACATTATTTAATTATATTAAAACCAAAAAGTGAAAAAATAAAAGTACTAACATATCTAAAAAGCGATAAAATAATAATAGAAAAAATAGATTCAGAAACAAAAGTATATTATACAAAATGAAAAAAGTATATATTATAGAGTTAGACTAGGTATAATGAAACTTTTTAAATGTAGGAACTAAATAAAAAATCGAGGGGACAGGTAAAACCTGTCCCCTCCATGCTGGAGTCAGAAACCCTGCTTAGTTCCGCCGAACCATGTGGGTGTTGACATGCTGAGGACCCTCGAGGCCGCCGGCCGTGCCGCACATATAATTCGTCGTAATAAACAGAAGGTTCTTTTGGGTAAGTCGCAATTGATGTCTCATGTCAATTCCTCCTAAAATAATGTATCCTGATATTTCAAGGATTATATATAGTATAACACATATTTTTTTAAGAGTCAACATAAAAAAGGAAGCTTTTTTATAAGCTTCCAAAAATAAAAAATAAAAGGGGATGTTTTTCACTATTATTCTTAGTGTATTTATAATATAACAATCAAATTTGTCCTTTTTGTGAATTAAATGTGAATGTTAGGGAGAATAAATCTTAAGAAAAAATTAACATGAATTAATTTAAATAATTCGAAATATATATTAAGTAAAATATTTACTAAGAATGAGAGGGATATAACTTGAAAAAGCGATTTAGTAAAATAAATGAATTTTTAGAAATGCCTGAGGAAATTACTACAGATAAACCTAAAATAACAATACTTGGTTTTGAAGAACTAGTAATTGAAAATTATAAAAACATATTAGAGTATGAAGAGATATTTATAAAAATAAATACTTACATAGGAGCAATAAACATAAATGGATTCAATTTAAAACTAATCCAAATGAATAAAGATGACATCATGATAACAGGAAAAATAGATTCTATTGATTTTGAAGAAATAGAGTAGGTGAGAAAACTTGATATTTAGAATATTATTTAAATATATCTTAGGATATGTAAATATATCTGTTGAAGGATATTATATAGAAAGATTTATAAATACCTGCATAAGTAAAGGTATCTTTTTATGGAATGTAAAAAGAGATAAATCAACATATATGAGAGCAAATGTAGGAATACAAGAATTTAAAAAGTTAAAGCAAGTAGCTAAAAATACAAAATGTAAAATGTCAATAGAAGAAAAAAAAGGATTGCCATTTGCAATGCATAAATATAGAAAGAGAAAAATGTTTTTTATACTAATTATAGTAATAGCAATATCAATGTATGGAACTTCAAAATATGTATGGAATATACAGATAGAAGGGCTAGATAAAATTTCAACAGAAGAGATATTAAAAAATTTAGAAGAATCACGGACTAAGTGTTGGGACTCTGAAGTCAAAGATAAATACAAGTAATATTATAAACAAAATAAGATTAGATAGAGATGATATAGCATGGATGAATATAGATTTAAGTGGTACAAATGTAATAGTAAAAATAGTAGAAAAAACTGAAAAACCAGACATAGTAAAAAAAGATGAATACTGCAATATTATTTCAAATAAAAAAGCACAAATTACAAAAATAACAGCAAGAACAGGAACTCCACTTGTAAAAGTTGGAGATGTTGTAACAGAAAATACAATATTAATTGGTGGATGGATGGAAGGAAAATATACAGGAGTAAGATATGTTCATGCAACACGGAGAAATAGAAGCAAAAACTTGGTATACTAAAAAAGAAAAAATGGATTTAAAGCAAGTATCCCTAAATAAAACAGGAAATGAGAAGAAAAGATATGATATAAAAATAAATAATTTTAAAATAAATTTATATAAAACTCTTCCAAATTTTGAAAAATATGATACAATAAATGAAGATAAAAAATTAAAATTATTTTCTGATTTCTATTTGCCAATAACCTTAGGGATTTCGACATATTATGAATTACAAGAAGAGAAAATAGAGTTAAATAAGGAAGAAGCAAAGGAAATATTAATAGAAAAACTTAAAAGTGAACTATCCGAAGAAATTGAAGACAAAAACAGCATAAAAGACATACTAGTAAATGCAAAAGAAGAAAAAGATAGTGTTGAAGTTGAAGTTATATATGAAGTGCTAGAGAAAATTGGAACAGAAGATAAGATAATATATTAATCAAGGAGGAGTACTATGGAAGAAAGAGGATTGAGAGTTGCAAAAACAGATGGAGCATTCTTTTCAAAGATTTCAACAACAATAAGCAAATTATTAATACCTACAAAGATAGGTATTAATGGAATGCTAATAACAATAAAAAGAAATACAGTATTAAAAAACTATGAAACATGTAAAAATAACCAAGAGAAAGAAAAAGAGGAAAGCTTACAAAAAAAATATGAAGATGCCTTTATACTATATCTAGAATCAATAGACAAATATGTTATGGATTCTATTTATAAAAAGGTAAAGAATAGAACAGCCACTTCATTTGAAGAAGAAGCATTATCTAAATATTATACAGTAATACACCTAAAAGAAACACAATATTTAGAATATAAGTATAGAAAACAAAAATATTTACTAGACTTAGATTATTTATCACTTAAAAATGATAATAAAACAAAACTAATCAACAGATACAATAATTTCTATGCTTCAAAGATGGAAGGAATATACAAAGGAATACTAAAAAATTACTCTATACAACTTGCAGATAAAGTTTCACAAAGCATTGTAGATAAAGATGAAATATATGACAATATTTTTGATACATTAGAAGATTACATAAGAAATATATTACCAATCAGAATAGAAAATGATGGTAGAGATGAATACAAAGAAATAATAGAAGAATATGAGAAATTCAATAATTTTTTAGCAGGAAAACTAGATGAAAGAGATAAAATAGAAAAGAAAATGTATTTACTTGCAATAAGTAGAAAACTATTTACACATAGCTTACCTCTAGTTGTTGCAGAGCAATGTTATGATAAATTATTAAAAGAAACAAGACATTTAATAATAAGCAGTAAAATAGAGAAGAAAAAGCAAAAAGCATATGAAATGCTGATAACTTTAATAGAAGACTATAATATAAGACTATTATCTACAAAGATATATTGGGAAGTACCAAAAGACAGAGAAGAATATAAGAAATTTTGGGACAAGTATCAAAAGTTAGATAAGAAAACAAAAGAAGGACAAACTCAAAAAGAAATACTATTTATAAAAGAAGAATTAAAGAGAATAGAAAAAAATCTACAAAATAAACATATAATAAAATTCTATAAGGACAAGCTTGCTTCATTAGGAGTAATAAAACTTTTGAAAAACTCATATAGCAAGGGAAAAAATTATACAAAAAAGGTAGTAAGAGTATGAGAAAATTAGCAGAGGTTTCATATCAAAAAATAGAAAAAGATGAAAAGTATGAAGAAATAGTAAACAAAGTATTTGAAGAATGTTTTAAAGAAGAAAACTTATATGATTATCAAATATATGTTAGTATAATTCTTACCAATGAAGAAGAAATACAAAAAATAAATAAAGAATATAGAAATATAGACAAAGCAACAGATGTATTATCTTTTCCAATGTTTGAAGCTCAAGAAATAGAAAATGCAAAAGAAAAAAAAGAAGTTTTAGGAGATATAATAGTTTGTATACCAGTTATAAAAAGGCAAGCTATAGAATATGAACATAGTGAGAAAAGAGAATTTGCATATATGTTAGTACACGGATTTTACCATTTAATGGGATATGACCATATAGAAGAAGAAGATAAAAAGAAAATGAGAGCAAAAGAAGATGTTATATTAAATAAGCTAGGACTTAATGGATAATAAGGAGTGTAAAATCAAAATGAAAACAAAAATATTAATAGTAATACTTGCTATAGTGGTAATTGCTTTAGGTGTTCTTTTAGGAATGAAATTTCTTCAAAAAGAAGAAGTCAAAACAGCAGATGGAAATGTATCAAATGAAGGAGATCCATTAACAGTTGTTTTAGATGATAAAAAGAAGGATGAAGGACCAAAAAGCAAATATTCAGGAAATGAAAGAACAATAGGAATAATAATAGACAATGTAGGAGATGCAGTACCTCAAACAAGTCTAAATGAAGCAATGATTGTATATGAAGCATATGTAGAAGGAGGACTTACAAGATTTTTAGCAATATATAAAAATGCAGGAAAAATAGACACAATAGGTCCTACAAGAAGTGCAAGACCAGTATTTGTGGATTATGTCTTAGAAAATGATAGTTTATTTGTACATTATGGTGGTAGTAGTAGAGCATTAGGTGATGTACAAAAATTGGGAATAGATAACTTAAATGGAATAGAATCTCCAGCAAATGTATATTGGAGAACAAAGGAAAAGAAAGCCCCACATAACGCATTAACAAATACAGAAAGAATTTGGGCATATGTAGATAAAGTTGGATATAGAAAAACTACAAATGAAAGGAATGTATTAAACTATGTAACAGATTCAATAGAATTAGAAGAAGGAACTATAGCTAATGTTGTAAATATTCCATATTCAACATCAAAAGTAAAATTTACATATAATGAAGAAACGAAACTTTATGAAAGATCAGTTGGAAATAAGGTGAGCAAAGATTGGCTTACAGGTGAAACTTTAATAGCTAAAAATATAATAATAACATTTGCAGAAAATTATACAACAGATGAAGATAATGGATATGGAAGACAAGAAATTAAAAATATAGGAAATTTGGATGGATACTATATAACAAATGGAAAAGCAATAAAAATAAAATGCTATAAAGAGAAAAGAAACTCAAGGACACTATACAAAGATTTAGAGGGAAATGAAATAAAAGTGAATGATGGAAATACATACATACAAATAGTACCACCTACAATGAATATAACAATGGAATAAAATGGAAAAAGCCACTTTAGAAAAATAAAGTGGCTTTTTCTTTAGTTTTGTGATATAATCAAAAACATAATAATAAAAGAAAGAAGAATGGCTTATGGAAAAATTTAAATCAGGATTTGTATGTATTTTAGGTAGAACAAATGTTGGAAAATCTACTTTATTAAATTCATTAATAGGAGAAAAAATAGCTATTATGGCGAATAAACCACAAACAACAAGAACACAAATAAAAGGGATAGTAAATAGAGAAAAATCACAAATAGTATTTTTAGACACACCAGGAATACATAAGCCAAAAACAAAACTTAATAATATAATGGTAAAAACAGCTTTTGATTCAGCAAAGGATGTAGATATAATATTATTTATAATAGAAGCAACAAGTAAAGAAATAGGAAGAGGAGATAGTCTAATACTAGAAAAGATAAAAGAATCTAGGAAGAAAACTATACTTGTAATAAACAAAATAGACTTAGTAAAAAAAGAAGCATTATTAGAACTAATTGAAATGTATTCAAAAGAATATAACTTTGAAGCAGTAGTACCAATGTCAGCAATAAATACAGATAAAAATGAAGTACTATTACAAGAAATAGAAAAAGCATTAGACTATGGTCCTAAATATTATGATAGTGAAACATATACAGACCAAACCATAAAAATAATAGTAGAAGAAATAATAAGGGAAAAAGCATTAAAATTATTAGATGATGAAGTTCCACATGGAGTATATGTAGAAGTACAAAAATTAAAAAAAGGAAAAACAATGGAAAATGAACCTATATTTAATATAGAAGCCACAATTTATTGTGAAAGAGAATCACATAAAGGAATAATAATAGGAAAAAAAGGAAGTAAATTAAAACAGATTGGAATATATGCAAGAGAAGATATAGAAAAAATTTTAGGAGAGAAAGTAAATCTTCAAACTTGGGTGAAAGTAAGGAAAGACTGGAAAGATGAAGAATCAATTGTAAAAAAATTTAAAATAGATAATTAGAAAAAGTATAAATAAATTAAAAACAAGCAAAATAATAAAAAACAATAGACAAAATGGAGATGAAAAGCTTATGATAAGTAAAATGGCATGGAATGCTTTTAAAAAAACAGGAGATATAAACACTTTTTTAGAATTTAGTAAAACAAAAAATATAGAAGAAAATATAATAGAGGAACAAAATGGGTATAGTAAAAACGAAGGGAATTATTTTAAGAGAAAGTAATATGGGAGACTTTGATAAAATGCTTACAATGCTTACACCAGACCTTCGGAAAAATATCATGTGCAGCAAAAGGGGCAAGAAGACCAAATAGTACATTACTTGCAGGAAGTGGATTCTTGTGCTTTGGAGAATATGTATTATACAGAGGAAATCGGAGGTACATACCATATAAATTCCTGTGAGCCTATCGAAGTCTTTTACAATGCAAGAATAGACCTGGAAAGACTCCAATATATAGCGCATATTACAAAAATAGTAGAAGATATAACAAATGAAAATGATACTTCATACAATGTATTACAATTGCTTTTGAACACAATATATACAATATCAGAAACAGAAATGGATAAAGAGTTAGTTATCTCAATATTTAAAATGAGACTAATGTCACTTATAGGATTTACACCTGAAATTAGAGAATGTGTATCATGTAAAACTAAAGAAAACATAACTCATTTTAGTATAAAAAATAGCGGATTAAAATGTGAAAACTGTGCAAAATTAGATAAAAGTGTGATAAAGATATCAGAAGCAACATTATATGCTATAAAATATGCTATAATGGCACCAGCAAAAAAACTATTTTCTTTTAATACTTCAGAAGAATCAATAGAAGAATTAAAACTAATCGCAAAATTATATTTGGATGATAAACTAGAAAAAACATATAAACTAGAAAAGTTTATTTAAAAAATAGGGTAAAAGATAAAAAAATACCCTATTTTTTTATTTTGGAAAAAATTAGTTCTGAAACTCGTCTTTCTCGCATATAATGTATAAAACAAGCCCTTAAAAATCTTGATGAAAATTTTAAGAAAGGTTGCAATTCCCTAAGGCGTAAGGACAACAGAAGACCTTAAAAAATTTGACAATTAAGGGAATCAATAGTATAATCATGTCATTGAATTAGGAGGTTCAAAATCTTATGATAAAAAGTGAACAAGCTTCCATATCCGTAACAAGAATCGCTATAATTACAATAATCACAATATTTGCTCTTAGCTTTGGAGTGCTAGCAGCAAGTACAGAGGTAAGGAATGTTAAAATTGTTCTTTCGGACAATTGTGAAATAGAAGTACTAACAACAAAGACAAAAGTAGAAGATATACTAGAAGAAAATAAAATAGTAGTATTACCAGAAGAAAATGTAGTTCCAAATTTAGATTCAGAAATAACAAGTAATCACTCTAAGATAATAATAACTGGAAAAACACAAGATGCAGCTGTGGTTGCAGCTCTTGCAGAGGAAAGTGAGGGCATATATTTAGACCAATTACTTGGTGCATATAATACAGTAGTAGAAAAAATAATAGTAGAAGAAGAGGAAATACCTTATGAAACAATAACAAAGGATTCTACAAATTCGTCATCAGGAACTACAAGTGTTATACAAGAAGGAAAAATGGGACTAAAAAGAACTACTTATAAAGTAAAATATCAAAATGATATAGAAATAGAAAGAACTGTAATAAAGGAAGAAATAATTAAAGAAGCAGTAAACAAAATAATACAAACATCAAATGTAACAACAAGAAAAAGTACAAAAGGAAGCAGAACAGCAAATAGCACACCAGTAACTACGAAATCAGGAAATACTTTAGCAAGCAAAGTTTCAGGAAAAACACCTGTTAAAAAGACATTAAATGCTTCTGCATATACAGCTTCTACTTGCGGAAAAAGTCCGTCTTCTCCATCATATGGAATAACTTCAAGTGGTGCAAGAGCAACAGCATGGTATACAGTAGCAGCTGGAAAAGGATATCCAATTGGAACAATAATATATATACCATACTTTTCAAGTCAGCCAAATGGCGGATGGTTTGTTGTACAAGATAGAGGAGGAGCAATATCAAATAATAAGCTAGATATATATATGAACACATATAATGAGTGTATAAGTTTTGGAAGAAGAAATTTAGAATGTTATATTTATGAAGTATAAAACTAAGGAGCAAGAATATTTTTTCTTGCTCCTTTAAAAAGAATAGTGGAGGATAAGATGAAACTAATATCGTGGAATGTAAATGGGTTAAGAGCAGCAATGAAGAAGGGATTTACAGAGTTTTTTAAAGAAATAAATGCAGACATATTTTGCATTCAAGAAACTAAAATGCAAGAAGGACAAGCAGAAATAGAGTTTGCAGAAGAATATAATACATATTTTAATAGTGCAGAAAAAAGAGGGTACTCAGGAACTGCAATTTTTACAAAAATAAAACCAATAAATGTAAGCTATGGTATAGGAATAGAAGAACATGATAAAGAAGGACGAGTTATAACACTGGAATTTGAAAAGTTTTTCTTGGTAAATTGCTATACACCAAATTCAAAAAGAGAACTTGAAAGGTTAGAGTATAGACAAATTTGGGAAGACGAATTTAGAAATTATCTATTAACTTTAGATAAGAAAAAGCCAGTAATACTTTGCGGAGATTTGAATGTTGCACATAAAGAAATAGATTTAAAGAATCCAAAGCAAAATCGAAAAAATGCAGGATTTACAGATGAAGAAAGAGGGAAAATGACAGAATTATTAGACTCGGGATTTACAGATACTTTTAGATACATTTATCCAGAAAAGACGAATAGTTATACTTGGTGGTCATATTTTGCTTCCTCTAGAGAAAGAAACATAGGTTGGAGAATAGATTATTTTATAGTATCTAAATCAATTGAAAACACTTTGCAAGAAGCATATATATATGATAAAATATTAGGAAGTGACCATTGTCCAGTTGGAATAGAGATAAAAATTTAAGGAGGAAAGCTTATGCAAAAAGAAACCAAAGAATGGAAGAAATGTATACCATGGCTTATACTTGTAATTATCGCAATTTGCATATATAAATTATTAGATAATTTTGGCGAAATAACAGAATGGCTAGCAGGACTTATAAAAATACTTATGCCATTTATTATGGCACTAATAGTTGCATATCTTTTTTATGTACCATGTAAGAAATTAGAAGCATTATTTAGAAAAACGAAAATAAAACTTATAAATAAAAAAGCAAGATGGTTATCAATATTCATAGTTTATCTAATAGCTATACTTGTAATAATAGGAATAGTAAAATTTGTAGTACCTAGTGTATACGAAAGTGTAATGGAACTTGCAAATGCATTGCCAGGATATTATAATGCAGCAATGGAAACTATAAGTGATTTACCAGAAGATTCAGCAATAAATAAAGAAAGTCTAAACTCAATAATAGAAGGATTAAATTCAATAAAGATACAGGACTTTTTAAATTTAGAAAAAATAACAGAATATGCAAAAGGAATAATAGGGGTTGCAACTACTATATTTGATGTGTTTGTAACAATAGTAGTATCAATATATTTACTTGCAGAAAGAACAGAGATTGTAAAATTTGCAAAAAAACTTTGTGGAGCAATATTTAATACAAATGCATATAAAATAATAGGAAAATATTTTAGAGAATCTAATGCAATATTTTTTAGATTTATATCAAGCCAGTTATTAGATGGAATAGTAGTTGGAATACTAACATCAATAGCTATGTCGATACTTGGAGTAAAATATGCAGTACTCCTTGGATTTATGATAGGTCTATTTAACTTAATACCATATTTAGGAGCAATAATTGCAATAGTAGTTGCAATTATAATTACTCTGTTAACAGGAGGAGTAACACAAGCAATATGGATGGCTGCAGTAGTAACAATCATTCAACAAATTGATGCAAACATAATAAATCCAAAAATCACTGGAACATCATTAGAAATAAGCCCTATACTAATAATATTTTCAGTAACAATAATTGGGGCATACTTTGGAATAATAGGAATGTTTTTAGCAGTACCAATAGTAACAATAATAAAACTGTTAATAAACGACTATATAAAATATAAAGAAGAAATAAATGGAACATCACCAGAAATATAGGAATAGGGAACAAAGGGCCTGGTTATGAGGACTAGCGTCTCGCTGCGTTTATCCTAATGGTACTTCTTGGGCGCGTTTTGGCGTGCAGCGTGTGAATGGTGGCAGTCTTGACTATTGTTATTTATTCAACTCTAACAGTGGTAGTGGGAATCAGTACCACTATGCGGTGCGCCCCGTAGCTTCTATAACTTGAGGTTGCATGACTAATGGTTATGCAAGAGAAAAATAGAAACAAATCAGTGTCCTTTAGCAATAAAGCT
>JAAWPK010000002.1 GCA_022799935.1 Clostridia bacterium | reverse complement strand
TGTGGCTGTTCCTTTCCTTTAAATTTTAAACGGCACACCCATTCGATTTTAGAGAGTAATTCTTTACTCATATTGATTTCTTGTTTAATTATATATACCATAATACCACAAAAACCTCCTCCTTTAAAGACTTTTGGTCAAAAAAAGACCGCTTCATTTTTTGAAACGGTTTAAGTTTTTTGTGTTGTCAAATTTCTATAATCTTGAAATTAAGTTATATCAAGTATTATAGAGAGTTCGACAAAAACTCGTCTTGGTGCGGATGAGAGGACTCGAACCTCCACGCCGTTGGCACTGGTTCCTAAGACCAGCGCGTCTGCCAGTTCCGCCACATCCGCATTTCTCTCGAACAGCATCTATTTTAGCACCTTTAGAAGATACTGTCAAGAGTATTTTTATATTTTTATTCATTTTTGTCGCCCAAATTATTTTGAGTAAATTAACTTTTCAAAAATATTAGCAGTATTTATATCTGTTTTTTTGAAATCTGAATTACTTTTATTAAATATCTAATAAAGAATGATTATAAAATGTTTAAATAGTAGAAATGTTAAAGTGGTAATATTTGAAATAAAATAAATTTTAGCAAATATTTATATGAAAAGTTGTTATTTGTTATAGTATAAATTAGTGGGCTACAATGTGTAAATATATTAGAGATAGTAATAAAACTACAGCTAAAAAAAGAGGTACAGAGATAATAGGAAGTGTAGCAGAAGATGTATCAAAGAATTGTCACTAATAATAAAATAATATATTATTTTATTGAATAAATAAAAAGGAATTGACAAAGTATTATTTATATGTTAACCTATAAATAGTGAATAAAATGGAGGTGTAAAAATGATTAATAATTCTTTAGAAAACAATTAATTAAATGTGAACCTAGTAGAGGTTTAGTTTTTATGTTTTAAAAGAATTATTATGTGTTTTTATATTTATATATAGAGATTATTTTTTATGTACAATAGCTAAATCTAAATTAGCTGTTGTACATTTTTTTATTATAAAAAATATAAGGAGGCAATATGTTAGAAATAAAAAATTTAAGTATAAAAAAATTAAATAGTGAAAAAGAAATTATAACTGATTTAAATTTAGTAATCAGGCAAAGTGATAAAATTGCTATAATTGGGGAGGAGGGAAATGGAAAGTCAACTTTATTGAAGTGTATATATAATGAAAATTTAATTAAAGATTATGCAACTTTTACAGGAAAGATAATAAGAAATAATTTAAGAATAGGATATTTAGAACAATTTTTAAATAGTGCTTGGGATAATCAATTAGTAAATGAATATTTTTTAAAAGATGAACCAGAAGCAGAAATAAACTATGATAACTATAGTGAAATATATAAATTAGATCTAATTTTTAAAGAATTAAATATAAGCTATGATAAGTTAAAAAATAAAATTATAGGAAATTTAAGTGGAGGAGAAAAAGTAAAAATCCAAATTGCAAAAATATTGTTTAATTTGCCAGATTTAATATTATTAGATGAACCTACAAATGATATCGATATAGAAACTTTAGAATGGTTAGAGGAATTTATATTAAAATCAAAAGTACCAATAATATTTATATCTCATGATGAAGTATTATTAGAAAATGTAGCAAACGGAATATTACATTTAGAACAAATAAGTAATAAAACAAAAGCCAAACACACAGTAGAACATATTGGGTACCAGGAATATGTAGAAAAAAGGAAATATTTAATAGATAGACAATATCAAATTTCAAGAAATGAAAAGAGAGAGCAGCAAAAACAGCTAAGCAAACTGAATGATATGTATAATAGTGTAAGACATGATTTAGAAGGAATAAGTAGGCAAAATCCAAGTGGAGCAAGACTTCTTAAAAAGAAGATGAAAAGTGTTAAGGCAATGAGAGATAGAATTTCAGATAAAGAATTAATACAGCTACCTGATGTAGAGGAAAAGATTTTTGCAAAATTTCATAATGAAGATGAAATTTATAATTCAAAAGTTGTGTTAGACTATCATTTAGATGAATTAAAAATTGAAGATATTATTTTAAAAAGAAATATTCATATTCAAGTTATAGGAAAGGAAAAGATGTGTATCATTGGTAAAAACGGAACAGGAAAAACTACTTTAATTAAGAAAATATATGAAGAAATGAAAAAAAGGACTGACATAAAAATTGGATATATGCCACAAAATTATGATGAATTATTGTATAAGGATATGAAGTGTATAGACTTTTTAAAAATAGATCATACAAAAGAAGAAGAGACAACAATCATGACATATTTATCTTCAATGAAATTTACTAAAGATGAGATTAATTCACTTATATGTAATTTAAGTGGAGGTCAAAAAGCAAAACTTTTTATTACTAAAATGATATTAGAAAAAGCAAATGTGTTGATATTAGACGAACCGACAAGAAATCTAAGTCCACTATCGAATCCTACAATACGAGAATTATTGAAAAACTTTGAAGGTACAATAATTAGTGTATCGCATGATAGAAAATATATAAAAGAAGTATGTACAAGGATAATAGAATTTTAATATATTCAGAGTGCAATAATAAAAACAAAGGTAATAAGAGATATAATTAGTTACAGATTTGCAACTTTACATAAAGTGTGGTAAAATTATAATATAGGCATATTAGCCTTTTATATATATTTATATCCTTATTCTTGGCTATAACTTAGCTGTTTAAAATAATTATTTTTTAAGGAGTGACACAAATGAAACGGATAGTTGGAGCTTTACAGACAATATTACTGGTATTTTACTTGCTGCTTGTTTTAATCTCGATGGCAGTGATTGAACCTATCAGACATATCGTAAGCAAGTTCATTGAAAGGTACAAGGAGAAACTTACTTATGCGGAGCTTTATACTGTAGCAACGGTTATAAAACTCGAATACAGACCACTCTATCATAAAAACTCATTTGTTTTTGGAACAATGTTTTATGGTGGAGAACATTACATATATTTGTCTTATGAAGGGAGAGAGTATGTGATCGACGATGAAGAGGTTTTTCAAAAAGTGAGTGTAGGCAGTGAAGTTGATGTATATGGGCATATAGGAGTGAATGAAAAGAGCGGAAGAAAATATATCCATATTAATGGGATAGTAAATACTGAGTAGGAGTGAAGATAACTATCATAAAAAAACTAAAGGAAAAGAGGGATAAAAGGATTAATTAAAAGCACAAAGTTTTCGTATATTAATGCGGAAACTTTGTGCTTTTTCATATGAAGATATGTTATAACAAATTTTATGAAGTTTAATGTTTGATAATTTTATTATTTTGTGTTAATATTAAGTCATATAAATGATGTAAAAAAAGTATATATAATTTAGTATTAAAAGTTAAGAGGTGAGTAGGAGTTGGAGATAAAATTAAATAATGATAAAGAAGTTGTTGAAACGATTAAAGAAGGATTAAAGAAAAATGGTGGATATTGTCCTTGCAGAATGGAAAGAACTAATGATACAAAGTGTATGTGCAAAGAATTTCGTGAACAAATAAAAGATCCAGATTTTGAGGGATATTGTCACTGTATGTTATATTATAAATCAAATTAAAAAGGAGGAATGTAAAAATGTCAGAAATTAATTTAACAAAAGAAAATTTTGAAGCGGAGGTATTAAAATCAGAAAAATTAGTATTAGTGGATTTTTGGGCAACTTGGTGTGGACCTTGCAAGATGTTAGCACCTGTTCTTTCAGAATTTGCAGAGGAAAATGAAGAAAAAGTAAAGGTTGGAAAGGTAAATGTAGATGAACAAAGAGAATTAGCGACTAAATATCAGATTTCAAGTATTCCAACATTATTGCTATTTAAGGATGGCTCTGTTATAAATAATATAGTAGGATTTTGTTCGAAAACAGAGTTGGAAAAATTAATAGATATATAAAAAGAGGTTGTGTTATGGAAAAAAAGCTAAAAATTATAGAGGAAAAATGTCCTCAAAATCATAAATGCCCTGCTGTAGAAGTGTGCCCAGTTGGAGCATTAACACAGGAAAAATTTAGTGCACCTAAAATAGATTATGACAAATGTATTAGATGTGGAAAATGTTCAAATTTTTGTCCTAAAAAGGCTTTAGTATTGGAATAATTAAAAGACCAGCCTTCCTTAAGATATATGTCTTAAGGAGGGCTTAGCTTTTTGGGCATGAAATTGAAGCTATATGATTCTACTAATAAAGATGTTGTCTTCACTAATAAATATTATAGAAAAAATTATGTCAGCGAAGTCCTCTATTGCATTTATTAAATAGATATGCTAGTATATATAATAAGTAAAAGGAGAGAAAATATGGAAGAATGCTTATTTTGCAAATGGCAGAATAAAAAAGAGAAGATTATATTAGAGAATGAGCTTGCTTTTGCAATGTTTGATGAATTTGCAGTGAGCAGAGGACATATTCTATTTATGACTAAAAGACATGTTAAAGATTTTTTTGATACAAGCAAAGAAGAAAGGGTAGCAATATTTGAACTAATAGATAAAGCGAAAGAAATGATTGATAAAAAGTATTTTCCTAATGGATATAATATAGGTATGAATTGTGGAGTAGCTGCAGGACAATCGGTAATGCACATACATGTACATTTAATTCCAAGATATGATGGAGATGTAGAAAATCCAAGAGGCGGAGTGAGAGGAGTAATACCTGAAAAACAAAATTACTAATATTTCAAATATATAAAGAACTAATGAAGAGAAAAACTTTATTAGTTTTTCTTTTACAAAAATTGACAGAAACAAATAAAAATGTTACAATTACGACTAGTTATTATGTAAAATTGAAAAGGGGATAGAAATGGGAAAAGAAAACAGAGAACAAATAAAAGTAACCAACTTAGTTCGCTCAATTGTAACACTTTATTTTCAAAAGACTGGAAAATATTCAGAAGAAGAAATAGAAGAAAGAGTAAATACAAGTATAAAAAGAGTTATATTAGAACCCAAAAAAGGAGAAGTCTTGGGATATGCCTCACTAGATAATCCAGAGATTACTATTTTTGGTATAGATGATAAAGTTCCAACTACAGATGAAATATTATGGAATTTAGGATATTATAAAGCAACTATATTGCATGAAGGAGAGCATAAATTTTTTGATAAAAAAGATGAAAGAGGAAATATAATAGGATCAGCACTTTTAATGCTATTAGATAGAAATAAAGAGTTCAAAAATGGGTAAATACAGAAGAGGGAAGGCATAGTATGAGTCAAATTGAAGCTTTTATCCCTAATGCTAAAGAGCTTAAAAGTAGAGGAATTCCAAAAGGATTAACAAAAAGAGAAATCGGAAGAGGAATAAATGAAGGATTTATAGAGTGGTACAGAGTAGAAGTTTTAAAAAATAAAGATGAGGTAGTATATAAAAATTTGACATCAGTTATGTATAAGTTACAGGAATATTTGGACAATCAGGGATTTGATGGTACTTCAGTAATGGCAGAATATGGTGATAATGATTATGAGCATTTATTTGATACATTAAATATGTCAAAACCAACAGGACTAGCTTTTGTAAGAATTTTAGATGTTATGTATTATTTGTTAGAGAAAAAAAGAGAAACTGGAATAGATGATATTATAAAGTACTATGAAATTGAAGCTGATAATTCAGTAACTCCAGAATTTCTTTCAAGATATGGAAAACAAATACAAAGTTTAGAGATTTTTAGTAAGTTAAAAAGTGAATATGAAAGAATGCCATATAGAGCAAGTACATTTAAAGAGTTTGTAGTTAAGAAAAGTAAAGAAGCAAATCAAGTCCTATCAAGATATGAAAGTTTAGCTACAAGACTTTTAGGGATGGCATTAGAAAAAGGAAGAAAAAATATTGGCAAACTTGAGAATAATGATATTGCAGATTTAATGAACGAAGTAATTATACTAGCTGCTCAAAATGTAGATGATATAGCAGATGGTATGAAAATAAGTATAAATAGAAATAGTTCAAAACCAAAAAGGAAAAATATAAAGTCATTAAATAAAAAGAGAAATAAAAAAATAAGTCTAGAAAATAGAATAATTCCAAAAAGAACGAAAGTAGATAGAACAAGTTTAGAAATAGAGGAAGATATAGAAGTGGACGGAACAAGCTTAGAAAGAGAAGAAGGCGAAGCAAAAACAGAAGGATTAGAGATAGATACAGCAAGCTTAGAAAGAGAAGAAGGCGAAACAGAAACAGAAGGATTAGAGATAGATACAGCAAACTTAGAAATGAAAGATAGTGAAGAAGAAATAGGAGTAGGGAGAGAAATAGCGAGTGTTAATTCACATGGAAGAATAGCAAATGATATAATAAATGGTGCAAGAAATACAATAGAAGATATAGCAGAAGATATAAGTGATGTAATAGATGATGTAAGATATAATGTAAGGGACATGGCTGATGATATTTCATTTGGAATAAGACAGATGAAAAGACCAAGAGTCAGTGATAGACCCAAAAGATACCTTAGTAAAGAAGCAAAAATTTCTTTAGTAACCTTGGCTGCAATAGCTGGAGTATCCATTGGAGCCTTAGTTATGTATTTAAAAGGAGAAAATAGCAAATTACAAGATACACCAAATATTAATAGTGAAATGACTATTCCTAGTGAGGAACATATAGTACCACAACCTCCAAAAGAGAGTTTAGAAAAGCAAGATGTAGAACCAGAAGTTTCAGAAAAAGCTACTTTGCCATTTTTAAATGGCAATGGAACAATTAGTTTAAAAAAAGGAGCTACAATATATCGTTCAAGTGATAAAGAAGGAGGAAAAACTACTTTAAAATATGACTATGAAGATTTAATAATAGATTATATAAAGGTTATGAAAGATAATGAAAAAGTAGATTCTGGAGATTTATCAGTTCTTGAAGAATTTGTAAAAACAGCAGAGGATGAAGGAACAAGTATAATGATGAGACTTGCAGTAGAAAAGAATGAAGAAAGAGTATATATTGCTTGGTGTGATTATACAGAAATGTTAGAAAATGTTAAAGATAAAGATGAAATAGAAAAATAAAATAAAAGCCAAGCCCTGCCTAAGAAGAGAACCTTAGGCAGGGCTTTGGCTTTTTCAAATCATGAATTGGAATTGAGCTCAGTTAATTTGTTCTGAGCAATAAGCTGGAGATCGTAATTATTGCTGTCTAAAAACATCTGCAGGATGTCCTCTGTTATGGCACTGTTTTCGATGATGGCAGCAGTTATCGCTTGGAAGCCAGCAGAATTGATTCTCGAATCATTGATACATGCTTCGGTAAGGAGTAAAAGTGTTGCTGAACTTGCCTTTGGAGATTCTGCCACGAGTAAAAGTACAGAGGGATAACTGCAGCGTGCAAGAGTCGTAGATACGGCCGATGTTGACTTGCTATTGCTGATAAGTGCAGAAGCAATGCTGAATACAGCAGACTCATTTTCAACAGAGTACTCATTGACACATCTTGCAGCAGCAAATAGCAACAGAGATTCAGAGGCTTCCTCTGATTGTGCCACCTTAGCAACATCAGACAAATCTTCGCTCCGAACCATTTCGGTAAGCTCTGCCAGAGTGTAAGATCTGGTTTCTGTAACTTCGGCAGAGGTAACCTCAACAGGTTTTGCCTTGAGAGCTTCTAACTGCTCCTCAAGATCGCCAATCTCATCGGCGGCGTCAGAGTTTTCCTGGATTAGCAGCCGATTTTGTCCTTCGAGGTTCTGAATCCTAGTTGCATCCAAATTGATTCGGATACAGGCGGCTATGCCTACAATAACCAGGATACAGAAGATGAAGAAGGAGTCCCTCTTGGCAAATTTGCGCATTTGTTCCATAAACTTTTTCATGATTTTTTTCCTTTCTCATTTCACATAGAATTTTGAAGGTACATCTATTATATGCGACCAAACTAGGTCCATATAATATAATTATAGCACATTTACATAAAAAAAACAAGTTTGTATTTTGTCAACCGATATAATGAGTTGCTATAGAAAAAAAGTTTTTTTGAAATAAACTATTGCAATTTATAAGAAAATCTGTTAAACTATATAAATATTAAAAATTAATTCAAAGTTTTTTAAAATCAATTAAGACAATTTCTCGTCTTAAAAAAATCAAAACTTGAAATAAATCAAAGAAGGAAAATTTATGAAACATATGGTATATGTAAAAGTAGCAGCATTACTTTTAGTAGTTTTTTCTGTATTCTCATTTTTAATAATAGACATGAAAGAAGTCTATGTAGAAAATATGGAAGAAAATATAATGGTTAAAGTTATAGAAAAGCTAGAAAATACAAATGAAGAGGTTGTGGTAAACACAGGGGAGATTGGAATTATCATTATACCTAGTATTGATACAATTGCCCCTGTGCATGAGGGAACGACAAGTGCTATTTTAAAATATTCTGTTGGACATTTTGAAAATACAAGTTTATGGGAAGGGAATGTAGTTCTTGCATCACATAATAGAGGCTCATATGCTCACTATTTTTCAAAGATAAACGAACTTAAAAATGGTGAAGAAATTATATATATAACAAATATGGGAGAAAGGAGGTATAGAGTTGTAGAAAATAAAATAATTGATGAAACAAATGTAGAAATATTAGAAAGTACGGATGAAAATACTATAACATTAGTAACCTGTGTAACTGGTAAAAAATCAAAAAGAAGATGTGTTATAGGAAAAGAATATATTTAAGAAAGGAAGTTTATATGAAAAAGAAATTTTTAATAATAGCAGTTTTTATACTAGCTTTATTTATTAGTCCAAGAGTAGAAGCTGCTTCAAATACTGAATATATAAGTAGTTTTTTAGCAACTATTAAGTATATACCAAAAGGAGAATTTATAAGAGATGAAGTAAATGGAGACTATTACTCTCAAACTTATCAGCTATATACAGATAATATCGAAATAGACAGTTACACAATAAAAGAGATAAATAACTTACCAAAGGGAAGTTTTGTAGCAAATGCAGCTACAGGTAATGCACAGACTACTTTTTCTAGAAGTGATAAAAAGTTCAAGATAATGGTACCTGCTCAAAATGCATATGATGATTTTTTGGGAGAAATAAAAGTATATATGGATTTTAAAGGAATAGTTCATATGTATGGAAAGGAAGGAGAATTATTGTCTACAAAAATAGAAGGTGCAAATGAGCAAGTAAAAGTATTAGATAATAGACAATCTAAAATGAAAATAAATGCAATTGATGTAGAAACTTATGGAATGATAGAAGGAGTTGAGATAGAAGTTAGAGATGATGCATTTGGAACTACTGAAAAATTTGTGTCATCTCAAAATGAACCTATAGAAGTAGAAAAACTTGGAGAGGGTAGTGCAACCATTAATGTACTAAAGATTCCTGACAATTATAAAATAGATGATTTAAAAAGGACAATAGAAATAGGATATAGCATGAATAATGAATATAATCTAGAACTAAGACATAAGAAAGGAAATTTGCACTTAAAAGATAATATACCAGGTGGGGTATTTGAAATATATAATTATAAAGGGATTATGATAGGAAAATACGAGACAGATTCAGAAGGCAATATTAATATTGAAGATTTGAATATAGGAAATTATTTAATTATACAAAAGGAAGTACCAGCAGATTATTTAGTAGTAGAAGATATTAAATGTACAATAAAAGAAGATGAGAATTGTGAAATAGAAATATCAAATTGCAAAAAAGAGGAAACAAAAGATCCAGAAGAAGGTGAAATAGGAGATGATAATAAAAATGAAGAAAGCAAAGAGGAAGTGGAGAATAAAGAAGATAAGACAGAAGAAAATAAACCAGAAGATGGTGAACAAATAAAAGAAACAGAAGATGATAAAAAAGGAAAGGAAGATATAAATGAATCAAATAAAAATGACGAAGAAAAAGCAGAAGAAGATAATACAAAGTATGATGGAAATGATAAAGAGCAAAATAATGAAGAAACAAAAGAACCAGAGAGTAAGAAAGAAACTTACATAGAAAAAGCAGAAGAGATAAAAGAAAATGAAGAATCTGGAGTAGAAAATGAAAAAAAGAAAGAAACAGAAGAGGAAAAAGAAGTGCAAGAGACTGAGATTAAAACATTGGATAAAAATCAAAAATTAAAAACTTTGCCAAGAACAGGTAATGACTATTTTGAAGTCAAAGTAATGTTTACAAATTCTATATTATTTATAATTCTAATGACGATTTATTTCTCGAAAAAAGAAAAATCAAAAAAGATTAATAAGAAATAACAGACTTATATTTTTTATAAATGTGAAAAGTCATAAGCAAATAAAGCAGACTGGCTTTATACAGTCTGCTTTTAAAATTTAAAGGATAATACAAATTAAACCGCCACTGCCTTCGTTTACAATTCTTTCAAGTGTCTCTTGAAGCTTAAATTGTGCATCTTCTGGCATTCTATATAGCTTGTTTTGTAACCCTTCATTTACTAGTTCATGTAAACTTTTACCAAAAATATTAGATTCCCATATTTTCTTAGGATCTGTTTCAAATTCAGAAAGTAAATAAGTTACAAGTTCTTCTGATTGCTTTTCAGAACCAACAATAGGCGAAACTTCAGTGGTTATATCAGCTCTTATCATATGTATACTAGGAGCTTTTGCTTTAAGTTTTACACCAAATCTAGAGCCTTGTTTCACCATTTCTGGTTCATCTAATATTAATTCTTCCATAGAAGGAGTAACTATTCCATAACCTTTAGCTTTTACTTCTTCTAGAGCATAAGCAATTTTATCATATTCCTTTTTAGTATAAGCAAGAGATGTCATGGTAGAGAATAAATCTCCTTCGTTTTCAACATTAACACCTGTCATTTCTGTTAAAATTTGATAGAATAATGGTTCATTAAGAAGTATGTTAACATTTACATTACCATTTCCAAGATTTATTTCATTAAGTGATGTATTGCTAATTATTTCTGTTGATCTAATAGATGAAATGCTTTCATCTACTTGTTTTAATACAGAGATATTGGTAAAGGCAGTTTTTATTTGAGAATATAGTTCTTTTTTTAACCAATGTTCTTCATCTAATGCATCAACCCATCTTGGAAGTGTAATATTCATTTGCTCAATAGGAAATTCATATAAAAGTTTACCAAACATATCATTAATATCATTAATAGAAAGATTAGAACAATCAGTTGGTATAACAGAGACAGAATATTTTTCTTCTAATCTTGCTGCCAATTTTTTTGTATAATCAGAATATGGATCATCACTATTTAAAACAATAACAAAAGGTTTGTGTAATTCCTTAAGTTCTGATACTACTCTTTCTTCAGCTTCTATATAATCTTCTCTTGGTATATCTGTTATACTACCATCTGTTGTGACTAGTATTCCGAATTGTAGAATGCTCAGTTATAACTTTCTTAGTTCCAAGTTCAGCTGCAACTTCAAATGGTATTTCTTCATCAGACCAAGGAGTTTTTACCATTCTAGGAACATCATCTTCAAGATAACCAATAGCATTATTTACAAGATACCCAACACAATCAACAAGCCTTGTTTTAAATTTTATATTATCTCCTAAAGTTATTTCAATAGCTTCATTAGGAATGAATTTTGGTTCAGTGGTCATTATAGTACGACCTGCTGCACTTTGAGGCAATTCATCTTGAGCCCTTTCTTTTTTATATTCATTTTCAATATTTGGAATAACGAGTAAATCCATGAAATTTTTTATAAAAGTAGATTTACCAGTTCTTACAGGACCAACAACTCCAATATATATATCGCCATCAGTTCTTGACTGAATATCCTGATATAAGCTTAAATTTTCCATTCTTTAACCTCCATAATAAATGTTTGTACAATTAACTTTACTAATGTATATTAAGGAGAAACTTTAATTATTACAAAAAATAAAAAATTCCTTAAGGATATATTTACTATTCTTGATAAAGAAAGACAAATATTATATAATTAAAACAAAATAAAATAAGGAAGAAAGATATATGAAAACTGTAATAATAGGTGGAGGAGCTGCTGGAATGATTGCTGGAATCTCCTCAGCTATGGGAAATAATGAAACTATAATATTAGAAAAGATGAGTACTATTGGTAAAAAACTTAGAATAACAGGAAAAGGAAGATGTAATATTACAAACTCTATAAATATAGAAGAATTCATAAATAGTATTCCAGGAAATGGTAGATTCTTGTATAGTAGTTTTAAAAATTTTACAAATGAAGATATTATAAAATTGTTAAAAGAAGAAGGATTAGAAACTAAAATTGAAAGAGGAAATAGAGTATTTCCAGTTACAGATAGTGCAGAAAGTGTAGTAAATTGCCTTTATAATAAGTTAAAAAAGCTTAATGTTAAAATAGTCTTTAATGCTAAAGTTACAGATTTGGAAATAGATAAAAACAAAGTAACAGGAGTAAGGTATATTTTAAATGGAAAAGAAGAGATAATTAATGCAGATAAAGTAATACTTGCAACAGGAGGAAAGAGTTATCCACTGACAGGTTCTGAAGGAGATGGACAAAGGATTGCAGAAAAATATGGTCATACAGTAAAAAAGCTTAAGCCCGGATTAGTTCCTATGGAATGCCATGAAAGGAATATTTGCAAGGATTTGCAAGGGGGAAGCTTAAGAAATGTATCAATTAAAATAATGGATAAAGAGAAGAAGAAGAAAATCTATGAAGATTTTGGGGAAATGCTTTTTGCACATTTTGGAGTAACTGGACCAGTTATAATAAGTTCGTCATCACATTTAATTAGATATGAAAAAGTGGAAGAATTAATGAGAAGAAAGATGATAGAACTAGAAATAGATTTAAAACCAGCACTTAGCAAGGAAAAATTGGACTTAAGAATAAGAAGAGACTTTGAAGAAATCAAGAATAAAAGTTTTAAAAACAGTTTAAATAAATTATTACCACAAAAGATGATAGAGACAGTAATTAAATTATCTAAGATAGATCCAGATAAAAAGGTGAATGAGATAACAAAAGAGGAAAGGATACATTTGCGGAGAAGTTATAAAAGAATTAAAATTAACAATAAGTAGCTTTAGACCTATAGAAGAAGCAATAATTACTTGTCGGAGGTATTAATGTGAAGGAAATAAATCCTAAGACTATGGAATCTAAAATTATCAAAGGATTATATTTTGCAGGAGAGATAATAGATGTAGATGCATATACAGGAGGATTTAATTTGCAAATTGCATGGTCTACAGGATTTGTATCAGGTAGTAATTTTGAGACATGATTACTATTTTCAAGTTGTTAAAAAGGAGAAACTGAATGAAAACGATAGAAGGACAAGCAGAAGCTGTTGTTTTAGAAAAAAAATCTAAATTTATAGCTAATATATTTTATGTAGAAAGTGAAGAAGAGGCAAAAGACATATTAAATAAAATAAAAAAGAAATATTATGATTCAAGACATAATTGCTTTGCTTATAGGATAAAAGAAGGAGAATCTATTTTACAAAAACAAAGTGACGATGGAGAACCATCAGGTACAGCTGGACGGACCTATTCTTAATATATTAGAAAAGCAAGATCTTACAAATGTACTAGTAATAGTTACTAGATATTTTGGTGGGATACTTCTAGGAACTGGAGGATTAGTAAAGGCTTATTCTGAAGCAACTAAGATAGCTATTGAAAATGCAAGAGAAGTTGAAAAGGAAGAAGGGTATTTGGCTGAAGTTGTTTTAAACTATGATGATTTAAGGAATTTTGAGTACTTTTGTGAGAAAAACGATATTAATATTTTAAAAAAAGAATATGTGGAAAATGTTAAACTAGAAATAGAAATGTCGAAAGAAAAATATGAAAAAAATGTCGAAAAATATCTAAAAATGTATTTCCAAAAATTACCAGTAAAAAATATGAGAAAAAAGTTTATAAATAAAAATGTAAAACTATGAAAATATATATAAATAAAGGAAAAATGATGTAAAAATTAAAAAGTAAAAGAAAAGTAAAAACAAAAAATAAAAAAAAGTATTGCTAAATTTTGGGAAAAGTAATATAATACAAAAATGTAAAAATTTTACAAAAATATTGTTAAGGAGGATACAAAAGTGAAAGACAAATTGTCGATTTTAGTTGCAGATGATAATGTTGACTTTGCCAAAAATTTAACAAGTTATATCGAAAAAGAAGATGAGATGGAGGTTATAGGAATAGCTAAGGATGGATTAGAGGCAGTAGAAATGATAAGAAATACTAAACCTGATGTAGCGATTATAGATGTTATAATGCCACAGCTAGATGGATTGGGAGTCTTAGAAAGAATTAATGAATCAAATATAGATAAAAAACCACTTTCTATAGTCCTTTCTGCAGTGGGACAAGATAAAATAACAGCGAGAGCTTTAGAACTAGGTGCTCAATATTATGTGGTAAAACCTTTTGATATTAGTCTTCTTATGAAAAGAATAAAAGAACTGAAATTTTATAAACCAATTCGGAATGAAAAATTCAGGAATTAGTAAGGAGTTTAAAACTCCATACATAGACATAGTTTCAGAGAGAAAAAATGAAGTAGAAAATTTAGAAGCATTAGTTACAAATATCATTCATGAAATAGGTGTTCCAGCACATATAAAGGGATATCAATATTTAAGAGAAGCAATAATGATGGTAGTAAATGATATAGATATAATAAACCAAATAACAAAACAATTATATCCAGATATAGCAAAGAAATTTAAAACAACACCAAGTAGAGTAGAAAGAGCAATAAGGCATGCCATAGAAGTTGCATGGGGAAGAGGAGAGCAAGAAACGGTGGAGAGCATCTTTGGGTATACAGTATCAGCTGCAAAAGGAAAGCCAACTAATTCAGAGTTTATTGCAATGATTCGGTGATAAAATAAGGTTAGAACTTAAAAGTGCATAAAGAAAAAATGGTTCGTGAAACCCAATCACGAACCATTTTTTTATACTTCTAATATCTCATAATTAGACAAATCTGGCCTTTCTACATCATTATCTTTTACTTCATCTATTTTTACATTTTTATAGACTTTTACTATGTTATGTTTTTTATTATTTTGAGAAACTTGACCATTTATTTGTTTTAATGTTATTCCATTTTCCATACTTATATAGTCTTTTGCATTACCCCAATTTACAACATAACATTTTTCTCCATCAATTTCATCATAAGAAATAAAGAAAGTTAATGCTGAAATTGCTCTAAAGTCCTCATCTATGGTTAAAGTTGGAACTGCAAGATGCATTGGAGATCCCGATCTATTTATTATAGCTTTATTGTCAGCTGTTATGATAATTACTTCATTTGTACTTTTATCATCCCAAAATGAAATTGCTCCATTTTCTCTTTCATGTTTCATAATAGCTTGAGTACCATTAGAATATATTCTTGTTAAAATTAGCTTGTCATCATAGGTTTGATCTTCAACAATGTATGAAAAATTAGTTGCATTAGCAAATTTTTCTTGCATTCTTGCTATTTTTCCTAATATAATGTAGTTTCTAGTAAAGTGAATTGTAATAATTAGTATTAATAAAACGACAAGTGCTAAAATAATTTTTAATATTTTCTTTTTATCCATAGTGATTCCTCCTTTTTCATTTGTAAAACCGAACTGTTAACATATATATATTATATCATATTTATGTTAAATTCGCAAATTGCAAGAGTTTTACTTAAGTATTTATATTAAAAACAGGCATTTTAAGCTTGTTTTTTTGCTATTTTCGTTATATAATTAACAAATATTAGAATTAAGGAGGTTAGAAGTTTATGAAAGTAACTAGAGAAGAACTTTTGCATATTGCAAAACTTGCAGACCTAAACATAAATGAAAATGAAGTAGATAAGTATTTGTTAAATTTACAAGATATTCTAAACTTTGCTAATATTGTAAATGAAGCACCAGTAGAAGGATTAAAGGAGACTATTGGTTCAAATAATAATTACAATGTTTTTAGAAAAGATGAAATAGTAGAATTTGAAAATAAAGAAGGATTATTGGAAAATGCACCTGAAAAGGAGCTAAATATGTTTAAAATTCCTAAAGTAATTTAGTTTGAATGAGAATAGAAAGGAAGAAAACTATGGAAATAACAGAACTTACTGTTCATGAATTAAAAGAAAAGTTAGATAAAAAAGAGCTAACAGTTACAGGCATTACAAAAGCTTATATAGATAGAATAAAAGAAAAAGAAAAAGATGTGGAAGCTTTTGTAACAACTTTAATAGATGAAGCTACAGATAAATCAAAAGAGATTGAAGAAAAATTAAAGAATGGTGAAAGGCTAGGTACATATGCAGGAATTCCAATAGGGCTAAAAGACAATATGTGTACAAAGGGGATAAAGACAACATGTTCATCAAAAATGCTTGAGAACTTTATTTGTCCATATGATGGAACAGTTGTAGATAGATTAATAAATAAAGAAAACATGATAGATCTGGGAAAGCTTAATATGGACGAGTTTGCTATGGGAAGTTCAACAGAGACCTCATATTTTAAAAAGACTAAAAATCCTTGGAACTTAAGTAAGGTTCCAGGAGGATCTTCTGGGGGATCAGCTGCTGCTGTTGCAGCTAATATGGTGCCTTGGGCATTGGGATCTGATACAGGAGGGAGCATTCGTCAGCCTGCTTCACTTTGTGGTGTTGTTGGACTAAAGCCTACATATGGACTTGTTTCAAGATATGGATTGGTTGCATTTGCTTCTTCACTTGACCAAATAGGTCCAATAACAAAGGATGTAAAAGATTCTGCAATTCTTTTATCACTTATTGCAGGACATGATGAAAAAGATACAACATCAATTGATATGCAAAAAAAAGATTATACAAAAGCATTAAAGAATGATGTTAAAGGATTAAAGATAGGAGTTCCTAAAGAATTTTTTGGAGAACGGAATTAATGAGGAAGTAAAAGAAGCTTTAGAGAAGGCTATAGAAAAATATAAAGAATTAGGAGCGATTGTTGAAGAAACTTCTCTAGATGTTTCAGAATATTCGCTTGCAACTTATTATATAATTGCTTGTGCAGAAGCAAGTTCGAACCTTGGAAGATTTGATGGAATAAGATATGGATATAGAGCAGAAAAATGCTCAGATTTAAAAGAAATATTTGTGAAGTCTAGAAGTGAAGGATTTGGTGAAGAAGTAAAAAGAAGAATTATACTTGGGACTTATGTGCTAAGTTCTGGATACTATGATGCTTATTATAAAAAAGCTCAGAAAGTTAGAACCTTAGTAAGAGAAAAATTTGCTAAAGAATTTGAAAAATATGATGTTCTTCTTACTCCTACATCACCAATTACTGCATTTGGATTAGGAGAGAAATCTGAAAATCCTCTAGAAATGTATTTGTCTGATATATGTACAGTCTCAATAAATATTGCAGGGGTTCCTGGTATATCAATACCTTGTGGTTTAGATAAAGCAGGAATGCCAATAGGAATGCAACTTGTTGGAAATTACTTTGATGAGGAAACCATACTAAATGCAGCTTATACTTATGAAAAGGCAATTAACTTTAGAGAAAATTGTAAACCTACATTTAAAGGGGGGGATAAATAATGGCAAAAGAAGACTATGAAGTAGTTATAGGACTTGAAGTTCATGCTGAGCTATCTACCAAAACAAAGATATTTTGTTCATGCCCAACAGAATTTGGTGGAGAACCAAATACACATTGTTGTCCAATTTGTATGGCAATGCCAGGAGCTTTACCTGTTTTAAATGAAAAAGTGATAGAGTATGCTATAAAGGCAGGACTTGCAACAAATTGTGAAATATCAAGGGATAGCAAAAATGATAGAAAAAATTATTTTTATCCAGATCTTCCAAAATCATATCAAATATCTCAGTTTGATAAACCACTTTGTGAAAGAGGTTTTGTAGAAATTGATACAGAGGAAGGGAAGAAAAAGATAAGACTTACAAGAATACATATAGAAGAAGATGCAGGAAAATTAAATCATGATGATTATGGTAGAGGAAGCTTAGTGGATTTGAATAGAGCTGGAGTGCCTTTAATAGAAATAGTATCTGAACCAGATATTCGCTCTGTAGAAGAAACAGATAAATACTTAAAAAAACTAAAATCAATACTTGAATATATAGAAGTATCAGATTGTAAAATGCAAGAAGGTTCTTTAAGAGCAGATGTAAATGTTTCTGTAAGAAAATTTGGACAAGTTGAATACGGGACTAGGACTGAAATGAAAAATATGAACTCATTTAAGTCAATTACAAGAGCTATTGAGTATGAAATAGAAAGACAAATAGATGTCGTAGAAAATGGAGGAAAGATAGAACAGGAAACACTAAGATGGGATGAAGTTTCTGGGAAGACATTTCCAATGAGAGATAAGGAAGAAGCACAAGATTATAGATATTTTCCAGATCCAGATTTAGTAGCAATTAAATTGTCAGAAGAGTATATAGAAAATATTAAAAATAATTTGCCAGAGTTACCAGAAAGCAGAAAAGAAAGATATCTTACAGAATACAAGCTTACAGAAAAGGAAGCAAGGAATTTAACAGCTTCTAAATATTTATCAGACTTTTTTGAAAAGAGTGTTGATATTTGTAAAAAACCAAAGGCTGTGTGTAATTGGATGTTATCAGATATAGCTAGGATTTTGAATGAAAAAGAATTAGAGTCAGATGAGATACCATTTGTTCCTGAGCAGCTTGCTGAATTAATAGAACTTATAGAGAAAGGAACAATTAGTTCTAAGATAGCAAAAGATGTACTTGAAAAGATGTTTGAAAATCCAGAAAGTCCAAAAAAAATTATTGAAGATAATGGATGGGTTCAAATATCAGATGAGGGGGCAATAAAGGAAATAGTATTAAGAATAATTGAAGCAAATCCTCAGTCAGTACAGGACTTTAAATCAGGAAGAGAAAAGGCATTAGGATTCTTAGTTGGCCAAGCAATGAAGGAAACTAAAGGAAAAGCAAATCCGCAAATGTTAAATGCAATGTTTAAAGAAAACTTAAAATAAAAAGATATGGCAAAGACATCTTACCTTTGCCATATTTTTATTTACTTTTATTCATTATCTGGGATGTATTCAAATAGTTCTGAAACTTCACAATTTAAGGCTTTACAGATATTATTAATTTGATTAATATCTATTCGTTTGGTTTCCTCATAATACATTTTTGAAATTGTTGCTGGTCGAATTTTAGTGAGTTTGGATAAAGTTTTCTGATTCATCTTATGCTGTCCTAATAGAGTAGAGAGTTTAATTCTAATCATTATAACCTCCATTTTTTAATTATTTGTCGAAAAATAAATTTATTTGTTGTATTTTATCATTTTATGTATTAAAATTACAGAAGATAGTAAAAATATAACGACAGAAGTAATAAAAATCTATCTACCCGTAAATACAGATAAATTAATGCGTTGGAGGTTAATATGGAAGTAAATGTTGAATGGAAAGAAAAAAACAAAAGATATATAAAAGAGTTACAAATTTTTTTAGATAAATCTGAAAGCATTAAAGATGAAGAACTTAAATTGCAGATAATAGGACAAATGCTTAGAGTAGATAAAGTATTAACAGAAATTGCCCAAAAGGAAATTAATAAGAATAAATAATATAAATTATGGGATAATATATGTAAATATTATATCTAGAGTGGTGCTATGAAAATGTTAAAGAAAATTATAATTGGAATTTTTGCTGGAACAGTTACAGGTCTTTTTGGTTCAGGAGGACGGAATGATACTGGTTCCAGCTTTTACTTTTATACTTAAGCTAGATGAAAAAGAAGCAAGAGCTACATCTGTTTTTTGTATATTACCAATGGTTTGTGTAAGTTCAATTTTTTATTTTAATTCTTCATATATAGATTTGAAAATGGGAATTTTATGTGCTGTAGGTGGTACAATTCGGAGGAGTAATTGGCTCTAAACTTTTGAAAAAATTATCAGATAAATATTTGAAGATATTTTTTACAATTTTCCTTATATATGTTGCAATTAGACTTATAATGCAAGGGATAGGAGGTTAATATGGTAAATGTACTAATTCGGAGCAGTTTCTGGTATAGTAAGTGCAATGGGAATGGGAGGAGGAACAATACTCATACTTTGCCTTAGCTTGTTTTTAGGAAAAGATCAGCATGTAGCACAAGGAGCAAATCTTGTGTTTTTTATTCCAACATCATTAGTTTCAATATTTATGAATATAAAGCAAAAGTTAATAAAATGGAAAACAGGGCTAGTTGTGTCTCTTTTTGGTGCAGTAGGAGCAGTAATTGGAGCAAAGATATCTGTAAATTTAGACACAAATAAATTAAAATTATATTTTGGAATATTTTTATTATTAATTGCAGTATTTGAAGTTTATTCATTATTTTTTAAGAAAGAAAAAACAAAATAAAAGTATATATTTAAGTAAAAAAGCAATACTAATATTAAATTAAATTTAGGAATAGGAGGAAATAATAATGAAATTCGTAAAAGGTATGGTAATAGGTACTATGGTATCAGCAGGAATTGCTATGATGTACATGGAAACTTCTAACAAAACAAAGAAGAATATAGTAAAAAAGGGAAGACAAGTTGCTAAAAGAATGGGGATAATGTAATTTAAATAATCACATAAAATTAAATTTGCGAATAGACTAATGTAGATGAGGTGAGAAAAATGATAGATATCATACTTAATGCATTAGTCTATATTTTTGCAATCTACGGTTTAATAGAAGTTATAAAAACAATTTATTATATAATGGAATATACAAATTTGAGTGAAAATCGGAATATACATAATAATTGCTGTAAAGAATCAAGAAAAAAGGATAGATGGGATTTTACGATCTGTGCTTTTTAAGATAATGTATGGAAAAGAAGAATCTATAAAAAAGGTAATACTAACAGATTTAGGGTCAAAAGATAAAACTTTGAAATCTTTGAAAAAATTTGAAAAAGATAATAAATATGTAGAGGTGTCCACTTGGAAAAGGTGTAAGGAGATTTTTGACATAGTTGATGATGCATAAAATATTCAAAACAGATGATAACTAATAATAGTTATAAATAAATGACGAATAAAATCGAAACTTGTTGATATAGTATTTGCTTTGTGATACAATTATGCTTATAAAATCTAAAGAGAGGACAAATGATTATGAAGTATTTTAATCAAGAAATAGTCCAAGTGGAAAAAGAACTTGAAACAGATATAAAAAATGGACTGAAAAGTGAAGAAGTAAAAAAGAAAAGGGAAAAATATGGATTTAATGAGCTAGAAGAAAAGAAGAAAGAGAGTCTTTTAGTTAAATTTTTAAAACAATTTAAGGATTTTATGATTATAATCCTAATAATTGCAGCTATTATATCTGGATTTGTTGGAATTAAAGAGGGAGAAGGAATTACTGATTCAATTATTATACTTGTAGTAGTATTTGTAAATGCAATAATTGGATTGGTACAAGAAAATAGAGCTGAAAAGTCACTTGAAGCACTTCAAAAATTAAGTGCACATGCTTCAAAAGTTGTAAGAGATGGACAAGTTCAAGTTGTTCCAGCAAGAGAGCTTATTCAAGGAGATATAGTAATTCTTGAAACAGGAGATTTTATACCAGCTGATATTAGACTTTTTGAAGCAATAAATTTAAAAGTTCAGGAGTCAGCTTTAACAGGAGAATCTTTACCAATAGAGAAAGTAACAGAAATAATAGAAGATGAAAATATAGGCGTTGGAGATAGAATAAATATGGTATTTTCTTCTAGTATGGTAACATATGGTAGAGGAAAAGGGATTGTAACAGATATAGGAATGAATACAGAAGTTGGAAAGATTGCTAATATGTTAAATCAAGTGGAAGAAACAGAAACTCCACTTCAAAAGAGACTAAATGGACTTGGAAAAACACTAGGAATTGTATGCATAGTAATATGTATAGTTATATTTTTAATTGGTATTTTAGAACGGAAAAGAAGCTGTGGACATGTTTATGACAGCGGTAAGTTTGGCTGTTGCAGCTATTCCAGAAGGACTTGCGGCGGTTTCTACAATAGTTCTTGCAATAGGTATGCAAAGAATGGTTAAGAAAAATGCTATAGTAAAGAAACTTCCTGCAGTTGAAACATTAGGAAGTGCTTCTGTAATATGTTCAGATAAGACAGGAACTCTTACTCAAAATAAAATGACAGTAAAAAAACTATTTTACAATTCAAAAACATATAATATAGAAGAAGTGGAAAGAGGCGAGTTATTAGATAAAATAATATATGCCAATATCCTTTGTAATGATACAAAAATAAATTCAGATAACGAACTTACAGGGGATCCAACAGAGACTGCACTAACAGATATGGGATTTAAGCTAGATTATAATAAATCTATAGTAGATGAAAATATAAGAGTGAAAGAATTACCTTTTGATTCAGATAGAAAGCTTATGACAACAGTAAATAAAGTAAATGGAAAATATATAGCATATACAAAAGGTGGAGTAGATGAACTTTTAGCAAAATGTACAGCCTATGAAACAAATGATGGAATAAAGACAGATTTAGAGAATTATAAAAAAGAAATATACTTAAATAATGAAGAAATGGCAAAATCAGCATTAAGAGTATTAGCATGTGGTTATAAAGTACTAGAAAAAGAACCTACTGATGAAGAAATGGAAAATATAGAAAATGACTTAATTTATCTTGGAATGTGTGGAATGATAGATCCACCGAGACCAGAGGTAAAACTTGCAGTTGCAAAATGTAAAACAGCTGGAATAAAAACAGTTATGATTACAGGGGATCACAAGATTACAGCTATTGCAATAGCAAAAGAGCTTGGAATATTAGAAAATGAAGAAGAGGCATTAACTGGAGTAGAACTTGAGAATATGTCAGATGAAGAGCTTACAAAAAATGTAAGAAAATATAGTGTATATGCAAGAGTTTCTCCTGAACACAAGGTAAGAATAGTAAAAGCCTGGAAGGCAAATGGGGAAATAGTTGCAATGACAGGAGATCGGAGTAAATGATGCCCCTGCTTTAAAAACTGCAGATATTGGTTGTGCTATGGGAAGAGTAGGTACTGATGTCGCAAAAGAAGCTGCTGATGTAATCTTAACAGATGATAATTTTGCAACAATAGTAACATCAGTAGAAGAAGGAAGAAGAATTTATGATAATATCTTAAAAGCTATACAATTTCTTTTGTCAAGTAATATAGGAGAAATAGTGGTATTGTTTTTTGCAATAATGCTTGCTCCAGTATTTGCAAAGTGGTTTAATATAAGTGATGTGAGTGCGATTACTCCACTTCTTGCAATACACATACTTTGGGTAAACTTAGTTACAGATTCACTTCCAGCTCTTGCACTTGCAGTAGACCCAGCAGAAAAAAATATAATGAATAGAAAGCCAAGAAATAACTCTAAGGGAATTTTCTCAGGAGGTATGATATATAGAGTAATATATCAAGGAATATTAATAGGTACAATTACTCTTTTAGCTTTTATCATTGGACTAAGTTCAAGTGAAGGACTTCCAGAAGCTGAAAGATTAGATATTGCACAAACTATGGCATTTACAGTGCTTGCACTTTCAGAACTTGTACATGTATTTAATGTTAGAAATAATAAAGAATCAATATTTAAAACAGGAATATTTAATAATAGTAAGCTTTTACTTGCAATAGGAGTATCTGCCACATTAGTACTTGTAATATTATTTGTTCCAGCTTTGAGGGATATATTTAGTATAGCTAAACTTCCAAAAGAGAATATAATAGAAACAGTACTTCTAGTATTGTCTCCTTTAGTCATAGTAGAAATATTAAAATTATTTAAAATAAATACATTAAAGGATGAGGAGTAATAAAAGTGAAAATAATAGGTGAAGAAGAGGAGATTGTTTTTACAGAAGAGTCAGACGAATCAGAAGAAACATATAATTTAATAGATTCAAAAGTAATAAGAAAAGAACTTATAAATAAAATATTAATTATTATAGTACTTGGAACTGTTGTCGTTGTGAGTTCATGTATAGCTGGTATAATGATAGCAAAAGCACATAATGATAAAGCTATAGCAGAATATTATTCTATTATGGAAGATAATCTAAATGAAGTAGTTGATCAGACAGAAGAAATAATCGAAGAAACTAACACTTTACCTAATCCAGTATATGGTGAAAATGCTAAAAATAGGATGGAGACTATTTATGAATTGGTAAATGAAGAAAAAATAGCTTATCTTACATTTGATGATGGACCATCTAGTAGTATAACACCTCAGATATTACAAATTCTGGAAGAAGAAGGGGTAAAGGCAACATTTTTTGTATTAGGTAGTAGAGTAGAACTTCTTCCTGATATGTTGAAAAAGGCGTATGAAGCAGGGCATTATATAGGAAATCACGGATATTCACATGATTATGCTAGAATATATTCGTCTCCTGCAGCAGTATTAGATGAGTATAATCGTACAGAAGCTATAATAAAAAATGCAATAGGAAATGAGAATTATAATAGTTATTTATTTAGGTTTCCAGGAGGAAGTGAAGGAGGAAAATATAAAACTATAAAAGAAGAAGCAAAAGCTTTATTATATGAAAACAATATAGCATATATAAACTGGAATACGCTTACAAATGATGCGGTAGGGCATCCAACTGCTGAAAGTATAGTAAATGATTTAAAGGCAGGAGTTCAAGGAAAGAATAGTATAGTTGTTTTAATGCATGATACAGGAACAAAACAGCTTACTGCGGATACACTTAGAGAGAATATACAATATTTAAGAGAACAAGGATATACTTTTAAGAATTTCTATGATATAATGTGTGAGTAATTCAAACTACTTAGAAATTATATGATTATATATCCTATGAGGATTTTAAGCTAATATGGTTTGAATAATAAATATAAAAATGGAGGTAAGTTTATGGGACTAGTAACAACAAAGGAAATGTTTGAAAAATCAATGAAAGAACATTTCGCAGTAGGAGCTTTTAATGTGAACAATATGGAAATAATACAAGCTATACTAGACGCTGCAAAAGAGGAGAAATCACCAGTGATAATTCAGGCTTCATCAAGTGCAATTAAATATGCTAGAGTGAATTATTTAATGAAGATGATAGAAGCTGGAGTAGAAGAAGCTGGTGTACCAGTTGCGGTACATTTAGACCATGGACCAGATTTTGAAACTTGCAAAATGTGTATTGATGCAGGATTTACATCAGTTATGATAGATGGTTCAAAATATGATTTTGAGGAAAATATTGAGATAACAAAAAAAGTAGTAGATTATGCACATGAAAGAGGTGTTGTTGTTGAAGCTGAACTTGGAAAACTTGCAGGTGTAGAGGATGATGTTAATGTTGAAGCATCAGATGCTATGTATACAGACCCAGATCAAGCAAAAGAATTTGTAGAAAGAACAGGTTGTGACTCACTTGCGATAGCAATAGGTACAAGCCATGGAGCATATAAATTTAAAGGAGAAGCTAAACTTAGATTTGATATATTACAAAAAATAAAAGAGAAATTACCTAATACACCAATAGTATTACATGGAGCTTCTACAGTAATTCCTGAACTAGTAGAAACTTGTAACAAATATGGTGGAAATATACCGGGAGCAAAAGGTGTGCCAGATGAAATGCTACATGAAGCAAGTGAAAAAGGAGTATCAAAAATAAATGTAGACACAGACTTAAGACTTGCAATGACAGCTGAGATAAGAAAGGTATTAGCAGAGGAGCCATCAGTATTTGATCCAAGAAAATATTTAACTCCAGCAAGAGAAAAAATAAAAGAAACAGTAAAGCATAAAATGAGAGATGTATTTGGTTCAAGTAACAAGGCATAAGAAATAAAAAAGACAGTTCTAGAATTTTTTAGAACTGTCTTTTTTAGGGCATTATATGTGCTGTTTTATTGCTCTTTCAATTTTTCTATCAGCTTCTTTTTTTGCTAATTCTTTTCTTTTATCATATAATTTTTTACCTTTTCCTATTCCAAGTTCGATTTTTATGCGATTTCTTTTGAAATACATGCTAATAGGAACTAAAGAATAACCTTTTTGCTGTACCATACCGTATGAGTTTATTAATCTCTCTTCTATTTAAAAGTAGTTTGCGAGTGCGAAGCGGATCCTTGTTTTGAATATTTCCATGTTCATATGGGCTTATATGTATACCATAAACAAATACTTCTCCGATTTTTTATACCGTGCATAGCTATCTTTCAAATTAACTTTACCATTTCTAATTGATTTGATTTCTGTACCAGTTAATACAATTCCGGGTTTCTATTGAATCAGTAATTTCATAATTGTGTCTTGCAACTGGATTTTTAAAACTTGTATTGGACATAAAAGTCTTCCTCCTAAATATTAAAGCTATTATAGCATGGTAATATAAATATGTAAAGAAAAAAGGTGTTTTAAATCAAAAACTCCTCTTTTCTTATTTGTATTAATGATGATTTCTATTTGTATCTGCTTGAGCTCCATAATACCAAACTAAAGCAACTATTATTATAGCAGCTACTGCAAGAATCATCCATACCATAGAATTATTACTAGCAACTGCATTATCTGCATAGGCACTTGTTCTTGAAGCAGTATAAGTTCCTTCTCCTCTGTTATCTGTAAATCCGCCTATTCCCATATTGTCTGTTACATCATCTGCAGCATTTTCAGCACCATGTCCCATATCATTTACAATATTTACTATACCATTTTTTGCATTTCTTGCAGAATCTTCAGTAGTGTTTACTGCACCTTGAATTCCATTTCCTACATCACGAAGCATATTTTCAGTACCTTTTACCATATTTGTAGCAAATACAAGGCTAGATATTAGTGTAATAAGACAGAATAGTATGACAGCAATTAAAGATTTTTTTCGCATTTTTATTCCTCCTTATATATAAAAAGTTTGTCTAAACTATATATATTTTGCATAGAAAAAACAAAAATATCCATACAAAAAAACACTAAAATGGAAAAAAAGTGCATTTTAGTGTTTTTATAAATTCTATTAATTTTTTTAACGAAGACGAAGTAAAATTGCTATTGCAAATAATACTAAAAGTATTCCTAAGACAATTAAGATTATGTTTAATATATTTGATAAACTTAAACCAGAAGAGCTAAGAGCTGCAGTAGAACCAGGTGTAGTTACTGGATTTGGTGTAGAAGATGTTCCTGTTGTAGAAGTTTGAGTTTGATTTAGGCTACTATTAGAGCCAGGATTAGATGAACCATATACAGTAGAATCATGACCTGAAGTAAGATTCATATCTATACTACCTGAGGCATAAACAAAATTACCTATTAAAAATATTATAAAAAACAAAATAGTAGAAAATGTTAAAATCTTTTTCATAAAAACCTCCATAATATCATCTGTACTATAAATAAAATTATACTAAAATATTTCAGTATAATTTTATAGTATTTTGTGATTAATGTCAATGAAATAAGCAATAAATATTAAAAAGTTTGGACTATTTGTATATTGATTTTGTAAAAGTATGGTGTTTTTGGTAAAAAACTTGTAAAGATTTTATAGAAACCAGGAAAAAATTTGTAAAGGTGTGATAAAATATAAAAAGTTTTATCAAAAGTGATGAAATTCAGCTAAACTACTTGACAAATGCGAAAAAATAGTGTAAAGTAATATAGCGTTACACAAAGATTAAAAATGCAAATAAAGGATAAGTGAAAATTATGGATAAAAATGTCAAAATTGCAATGTTATTAGACATATATGGAGAGATACTTACAGAAAAACAAAAAGATATATTGGATTTATATTATAATAATAACTTATCACTTGCAGAGATATCAGAAGATGTTGGTATAACGAGACAGGCTGTAAGAGATAGTATTGTGAAAGGGGAGAATAAACTTTTTCGGTTTAGAAGAAAAGCTTGGAATTATGAAAAAGGTACAAAAACAGGAAAAACAGATACAAAAGATATTATCAGAATTATCAGCAATACAAACAAAATATACTGATGAACAGATCGAAGCAGTTTTAAATCATGTAGCACAAGAACTAAAATGTTTAGTTTAAAAAGGAGGCTTATATGGCATTTGAAGGCTTAACATCACGCTTGCAGGGCATAACTCAAAAGCTTAGAGGTAAAGCAAGAATTACAGAAGGTGACTTAAAAGAAATTTTAAGAGAAGTAAAACTTGCATTATTAGAAGCTGATGTAAACTATAAAATTGTAAAAGAGTTTATATCAGAAATAGAGAAAAAGGCCTTGGGGCAAAATGTACTTACATCACTTACTCCTGGTCAGCAAGTAGTAAAAATTGTAAAAGACGAACTTGTAGAACTCTTAGGAGGAGTAGAAAGTAATATACATTTTACACCAAATCCACCAACTATAATAATGTTAGTTCGGACTTCAAGGGTCAGGAAAAACGACAACAGCTGGAAAGCTTGCAAATTTACTTAGAAAACAAGGGAAGAAGCCTTTACTTGTTGCATGTGATATATATAGACCTGCAGCCATTAAACAACTTCAAGTTGTAGGAGCTTCACTAAATATTCCAGTATTTGCAAATGAAACATCAAAAGATGTTGTACATATTGCAAAACAAGCTGTCAATGTAGCAATGTCAAAGCTTAATGATGTAATAATATTGGATACAGCAGGAAGATTGCACATAGATGAAGAATTAATGCTTGAACTTAAAAATGTTAAATCAAATGTTAAACCACATGAAATATTACTTGTAGTAGATAGTATGACAGGTCAAGATGCAGTGAATGTTGCAGAGAGCTTTAATGGAAATTTAGGAATTGATGGAGTAATACTTACAAAGTTAGATGGTGATACTCGTGGTGGAGCTGCTCTTTCAGTAAAAAAAGTAACAGGAAGGCCTATAAAATTTGCTGCAATTGGAGAAAAGTTAAGTGATATAGAAGTATTTCATCCAGAGAGAATGGCAACTAGAATACTTGGAATGGGTGATGTATTATCAATAATAGAAAAAGCAGAAGAAGCATTTGATGAAAAGGAAGCAATTGAGCTTGAAAAGAAACTAAAAAAACAAGAATTTGATTTAGATGATTATTTAACTCAATTAAGACAAATTAAGAAAATGGGTTCTTTCTCATCTATACTTAAAATGCTACCTGGTGCAAATAAGCTAGGAGATATAAAAGTAGATGATAGAGAATTTGTAAAAATAGAAGCTATGATATGTTCTATGACCAAAAAAGAAAGAAGAAATCCTAAAATATTAAATGGAAGTAGAAGAAATAGAATAGCAAAAGGTTCTGGAACAACAGTGCAAGATATAAACAAATTTATGAAATCTTTTGAAATGACACAAAAAATGATGAAACAAATGAATAACAAAAAAGGTGGAATGAAGAATGCTTTAAAAGGGCTAAATATGAATGACTTAAAGAACCTAAAAATCTAAGATATTAAATTTTCAATTTTTAATATAATTTTTAATTTTCAGGAGGTGAATTAAAAAATGGTAAAAATAAGATTACAAAGAGTAGGAAAGAAAAAAGCTCCTTTCTATCATATCGTAGTTGCAGATTCAAGATCTCCAAGAGATGGTAAAATAATAGAGCAAATAGGAACTTATGATCCTATGAAAGATCCAGCTGTACTTTCTTTAGACAAAGAAAAATGTGAAAATTGGATTAAAAATGGTGCTAAACCAACAGATACAGTAAAAGCTTTAATAGAAAAAGCTTAAGCTTAGGAGGTTAGACAATGAAAGATGTATTACTAACAATTATTGAAAGCCTAGTAGAAGATAAAAGTGCAATAGAAATAAATCAAGTAGATAGTGAAAAAAATATTGTATTTGAGGTAAGAGTTGCACATCAGGACATGGGAAGAGTAATTGGAAAAGAAGGTAGAATTGCAAAAGCAATCAGAACAATATTTAAAGCAGTAGCTGCTAAAGAACAAAAGAAAGTTACAATTGAATTTATAGATTAATAAGGAGCAAAATAATGCAAAACTTATTAGAAATAGGTCAAATAGTAAACTCATATGGAATAAAGGGTTTTCTAAAAGTTGTACCATATACAGATGATGTAACAAGATTTGAAGATCTAAAAACTTTATATGTCGAGAAAAATAAAAAGCTTGAAGAAATGGAGATTGAAGAAGTAAAATATCATAAGAATTTAGTTTTATTAAAACTAAAAGGAATAGATGATATAAATCAGACAGAAGGATATAAAAATTGCCTATTAAAAATAGATAGGGAAAATGCAGTAGAACTTCCAGAAAATTCATACTTCATAGTTGATTTAATCGGTATGGAAGTTTTTACAGATGATGGAAAGTTACTTGGGACATTAGAAGATGTATTTCCAACTGGAAGTAATGATGTATATGTTGTAAAAAATGAACTTGGAAAACAGACATTATTACCTGCAATAGGTGATGTAATAAAAAATGTAGATGTAGAAAATAAAAAAATGATAGTACATCTAATAGAAGGGCTAGAAAATGGGCATGAAGTTTAGTGTACTTACACTTTTTCCACAAATGTTTGAAAATATAAGAACAAGCATAATAGGTAGAGCAGAAGAAAAAAGTCTAATAGATATGGAATTTATTAATATTAGAGATTTTTCAAAGAATAAACATAAAAAAGTTGATGATACACCTTATGGTGGAGGCGCAGGTATGGTCATGAGACCAGATGTTGTATATGATGCATATAAATCTGTAAAAACAGATAATGCTAAAGTTATATATTTATCTCCACAAGGAAAAGTGTTAAATCAAGAGAAAGTAGAAGAACTTTCTAAAGAAGAACATATTATTTTACTATGTCGGACATTATGAGGGGATTGACCAAAGAGTTATAGATGAAATTGAATGTGAGGAAATTTCTATTCGGGAACTATGTTTTAACAGGAGGAGAAATACCTGCAATGGTACTTATAGATACAGTATCAAGGTATGTAGATGGGGTGATAAGTAAAGAATCAACAACTGAGGAAAGCTTTTCAGATGGTAATTTGCTTGAATATCCACAATATACAAGACCAGAAGAGTTTAGAGGAAGAAAAGTTCCAGAAATACTTTTGAGTGGGCATCATGAAAACATAGAAAAATGGAGAAAAGAAAAGTCGTTAGAAATAACAAAAAATAAAAGACCAGATTTAATAAAAATTAAGGAGGAAGAATAATGGACATTATAAAGTCTATCGAACATGAACAATTAAAAGAAAAAGTTCCAGTATTAGATGTTGGAAATACAGTAAGAGTTCATGCTAAGATAAAAGAAGGAAATCGTGAAAGAATTCAGGTATTCGAAGGAATAATAATTAAAAAACAAGGTGGAGGATTAAATGAAACATTTACAGTAAGAAAAATTTCTTATGGTGTAGGTGTTGAAAAAACATTTTTATTACACTCACCAATGGTAGAAAAAGTTGAAGTAGTAAGAGTTGGAAAAGCAAGACGTGCTAAATTATACTATTTAAGAGATAGAGTAGGTAAATCTGCTAGAACTAAAGAAAAAATAGGAGCAAGAATTGAGACTAAAGAAATAGTTATAAAAGAAAACATTGAAGAAGCTCCAGCAGTAGAGAATGTTCAAGCTGAAGAATTAGAAAAACCAGCTATACAAACAGAAAATCCAGTTGTAGAAGAGACTGTTGATACTGTTACAGAAGAAACAACAACAGTAGTAAAAGATAAAGAATAATATATAAAAAAATAAAAACATTCCATATTCATTAGGGATGTTTTTATTTTTTAAAATTATGGATAGATTAATAGTTAACCTAGACTTTTAAGAGTAAATTTGCTTCTACTTTATTTCTAAACTAAAAGGGTCACTCACAACTCCAGCACCGTCATTTCCAATTTCTACTGAGTCAAGAGGGGGTTCAACTATTGGACGAAGTGCGTGGCTACCAGCAACATTACTAGTAGGAGAATGAGAGAAAAATGAGTTTGTTTAATAAAAAGAAAGGCTATGGGAGTATGCAAACTCCCATAGCTTTTTTAAGAATCTTAGAAAAAGCTCAAAACCAAGTCAAGTGCATTGAAGTTTGCAAACATACAAACCGAAATCAAAGCAACTACATCCATTATCTTAAGTAAGAGAAAAAGTGCCATATTATAAAATAATATAGCTTGAGATTTACATAAAAATATGATATAATTAAGAAATATGTATAATACATTGAAAATTTTATAGAACGATCTTGTACCTAATGCCTAACACAAAAAACGATGGAGGAAAGACAACTATGTACAAACTTTATAAAAAGTTCAGTCCCTTTATCCTTGCTGGAATACTCATACTGTTCTCAGTAAACTATATTTTGGGAGGATTTTTTCCTAAAGAGGTGGAAGATGTAAATCAAGAGGAAGAGGACATACAGTATGGTCCACTTCTTAATTTGATTAAATCAGATGTTGTACATTCTATTGAATATACGGCAGATTCGAAAGAAGCAATTATTTATTTTAAAGATGTAGGAGGAAGAGAACCAGATCTCAGAGCAGCCAAATCATTAAAAATACGCTTAGAGGATATTCCAGAGTACAGTTATGCAGTTGAGCTTGCCGAAGAATATGGAGTTAAGCTTATTGAAGCAGAAAAGGAAGAAGAACTTGAAGCGAAAGAAGAACCGCCAATAGGAAAGGTATTCAACTTCCTAAAGTCAGCAAGATGGCTACATGTTCTTCTAGCTGTAAGCTTAATTTTCTGTTTTTCAAAGATATATGATAACAGAAAAAAGGCAAAAGTAACAACTGTTGTTTCTGGAGGAGGTGCAAACGCCTATGAAGAAGTGAGTAAACCAAGTGTAACTTTTGCTGATGTAGCGGGGCTAGATGAGGAAAAAGAAGAACTATATGATGTGGTTAATTTCTTGAAGAACGCAGAAAACTTCACAAGGCTTGGGGCAACAATGCCAAAAGGAGTTCTTCTGGAAGGAAAACCAGGTACTGGAAAGACTTTGCTTGCAAAAGCGGTTGCTGGAGAAGCTGGTGTGTCATTTATTGCTATTTCTGGCTCTGAATTTATCAATAAGTATGTTGGTGTTGGTGCAGCTAATGTCAGAAGACTTTTTAGAGAGGCAAGAGAAAAAGCACCCGCTATTATATTTATTGATGAAATCGATGCTTTTGGATCCAAAAGAAATAGTGATGATAGTGGTGGAGATTCCGAACAAAATCAAACAATAAATCAGTTCTTAACAGAGCTTGATGGGTTCAAAGACCAAGATGACATATTCATCCTTGCAGCGACCAATAGAGCTGAGATACTAGACCCAGCACTTACAAGACCAGGCAGATTCGACAGGACAATTCATATTAATTTACCTGATGTTCGAGGCCGAGAGAATATCTTGAAGGTTCATTCAAGAAATAAACCACTCATGGACAATGTTGATTTACTACAAGTTGCTAAAAACACTTCTGGTTTTTCTGGAGCCGATCTTGAAAACCTGATGAATGAAGCTGCAATTATTGCAGCAAAAAAAACAAGAGAAGCAATCTCAAAAGAAGATATAGATCAGGCTTTAAAGAAATTGATGTGTGGTATTGAAAAAAGTAGCCACATAATTTCTGAGAAAGAAAAGAAGATAACGGCAAATCATGAAGCTGGGCATACAGTAGTAAAACTAATTAGACAGAGAGAGGTAAGAGTCAAGGAAGTCTCCATAGTTCCTCATGGAACTATGGGTGGATATACTTGGAATGATGCAGCAGAAGAAAGTGGTTACAAGAGCAAAAAAGAATTCTTGAATGAATTGACAGTTTTGATGGCTGGTCGTGCAGCAGAAAGAATTGTGATTGGAGATATTTCAACTGGAGCCTCACAAGATATCAAAGTGGCTACAGAAATTGCCAAAAACATGATTTCTGTTTATGGAATGGATGAAGAACTAGGACCGATTTCTGTTGAGGGGGCTAATACAGGAGATAAGAATCTTTTGGGAGAGGATACCCTAAATAGTATCGGAAATAAAATCGTAGAGTTGGTGAAACAGGCTGAGAAAGAAGCAACAAATATTATTACAGTAAATAGGAACCTTTTAGATGAACTGGTTCTATTACTCCTGGAAAAAGAAACTGTTACAGGCGAGGAGGTAGAAGAGCTTTATAAAAGATATGTTTCGGTAGCTAATACCTAAATAAAATCGTTCTATAAATTTAGACCTAAAAACATTATGGCAAAAGGGTTTAAGATACCCCTCTTAGCTTAGGCTAAGGGGGGTATCTTATTATATGAATATTAAGAAAACATTAATAAACTCTCTATTTTATCTTAATAATTTTTTTGGTATAATGTATATAGTAAATATTTGGGATAAGAAACGAGAAAGATAATCGAAGAAAAAAAGCGGAAATGTACAGTTGTACTTGGGGCATTTTTTGACCGCAGATTAACGAAGCAGTATGAAGTTTATTATTTCAAAGAGAAGGGGAATGGGTATGTATAATATACTAGTTTGTGACGATGATAGGGAAATTGTAAAAGCTATAGAAATATATTTGGTTAAAGAAAATTATAATGTTCTTAAAGCTTACGATGGAGAAGAATGTCTTAAAATTTTAAAAGAAAATACAATTCATTTAGTAATATTAGATATAATGATGCCAAAGAAAGACGGAATAGAAACAATAGAAGAAATACGAAAAGAAAAGTCTATACCTGTTATTATGCTATCTGCAAAATCAGAAGATGAAGATAAAATAAATGGTTTAAACTTAGGTGCAGATGATTATGTTACAAAACCATTTAATCCATTGGAACTAATTGCAAGAGTAAATTCTGGGATTAGAAGATATACAAGACTTGGCACAATTTCAAAAGAAGAAGACAAAAGTGTATATAAGGCAGGAGAGCTTATTATAGATGACAATCTGAAAACTGTAACAGTAGAAGGGAAAGAAGTAAAACTTACTCCAACAGAATATAATATACTTAAATTTTTAACTAAGAATAAGGGAATAGTCTATTCAATAGAACAAATTTATCAAAATGTTTGGGAAGATGAGGCTTATGGAGCAGAAAATATAATAGCTGTTCATATAAGACACATAAGAGAAAAAATAGAAATAAATCCAAAAGAACCTAAATATTTAAAGGTTATTTGGGGAATAGGATACAAGATAGAAAAAATTTAAAATACCAAAGAGAGAACTATACTTATTTTATAGAAAGGAGAATTGTTATGAGGGAAAATAAAATTTTAAGAATAGTAAGTTATATATTACTTCCTGTACTTGTAGGAATACTAATTATATCTTTAGTATATACTTTTGCAAAAGATAGCTATGATGAATACATGGATAAATCTTATTTTGATACAGAAAGTTTTGCTTCAGATCACATGACATATTTGGCGAATAGAGCTAGAACTCTAATATATTCAAACTATGCAAATGAAATAGATGGAGAAAATAGAATAATATATGATTATAGCTATAATAGAAGAGAATTGAAAGATAGCTATTTTATTATAAAGTATGGAAATAAAATTATAACAAATGTTAAATATTATTATACAGTTGAACAAATTTCAAATTATATAGCTTCTCAAGAAGGAGAAAAAATAAGGATTGAAAAAGGAGAAGTTAAAGAAGGACATTTAGCACGGAAATATTGAAAAATATAAAAACAAGTTTATTTTTAATTATTACAAATTAACGAATAAAGATGATGTAAATGAATTAGAAGTGATTAAAAAAACAGATATTGTAGAAGAAAAAACAGAGACAATAACTAGTGAATATAATACTACTTCTTTTGAGGATTTTGAAGTTTATGCGACATATAAAAAAGAGTATAATCTAAGTAATTATGATACATTTGTGCTTAATACATTAGAAGGAACTTCAAAATATGAAAATGAGATTTATTGTGCAGTTCCTATATGCGGAGTGTTAAGCATAGTAATTGTAGTATACCTTATAATATCAGTAGGACATACAAAAGGAAAAGAAGGAATAGATTTAAATGATTTAGATAATTTACCACTTGAACTTCTATTATTTCTTGGAGGACTTATTATAACTATTGCAATTGCTTTATCAGTATCTGCAACTGATATAGGAGAGAGATATTATAAACTATATTTAAGTGGAATAATCTGTGCATATTTTGTGTGCTATAGTGTACTAGCAATAGGATTAAATACAATCTTAAAAAGATTAAAAGCAAAGGTATTTTGGGAGACGACATTAATTGGAAAATGCCTATTAAAACTTGTAGATGTTATAAATAAAATAGAGGAAACTCTTAAACCTAAACACAATCCAAATCATTATTCGTTAAAACTAGTGCTTTTAGTTGCTATATATATTTTTGTTATGATAATAGTACTTACAATATTTAATGGAGATGCTTTAGGAATTATAATTGATATTGTAATAACAATATATGCTTTTTACAAAATTTTGAAGAGAATTCATAGTTTTGAAAAAATAGAAAAACAACTTAAGGATATATATGAAGGAAATATTGAAGAGAGACTTTTAGAAGAAGATTTTACTAGTGAATTTAAGAATGTAGTAGAATACATTAATGATATATCAAATGGGTTTGAGAATGCAATACAAGAAGGAGTAAAGAGTGAAAGATTAAAAACTGAACTTATAACAAATGTATCACATGATATAAAGACACCATTAACTTCAATAATCAATTATGTAGATTTATTAAAACAGGAAAATATAGAAAGTGAAAAAGCAAAAGAATATATTGAAATTTTGGAAGGAAAAGCTCAAAGATTAAAAAGGCTTACAGAAGATTTAGTAGAGGCTTCAAAGGCTTCATCTGGTAATGTTAAACTTAATTTAGAAAAGATAAATATAGGAGAATTAATAAATCAAACAACAGGAGAATTTGAGGATAAATTTAATGAAAGAAAATTAGAAGTTATTACATCAATTCCAGAAGAAGATATATATATAGAAGCGGATAGTAGATATATGTATAGAGTAATAGAAAATGCTTTCAGTAATATATCAAAATATGCTTTAGAAAACTCAAGAGTATATATAGATATTATTTTAGAAGAAGGAAAGGTGAAAGTATCTATAAAAAATATTTCTTCTGCAAAACTAAATATAAGCACAGAAGAACTTATGCAAAGATTTGTGAGAGGTGATAAATCAAGGACAACAGAGGGAAGCGGACTTCGGACTTTCTATTGCAAAAAGTTTAACAGAACTTCAAAAAGGAAATTTTAATATTCAAATTGATGGAGATTTGTTTAAAGTAGAACTTGAATTTGACAGAATGTAATTAATAAAAAGGATGACCAAACGGAGATCGTTTAGTCATCCTTTTTTGCCTATGGTTTGTTTACCTAAGGACTTCTGAAACGAATTCAAACGCAATTTTCTTAAAGAAATCAAGCAATTTGTCATAGTCAAAGATTTCACCCTTGTAATCTTTTCCTTGAGATAAATATTCCTGAAATCTATTTTTCCAAGAATTGTTACGCCTTTCATCAAATACAGAAAGTCCAGTGTTAGGCAGAAGCTCTGGAAGTTCTTCGACAGTAACAAGTGATATATGGCCATCTCTTATTAGAAGTTGGCTAATTTCCATATATGCACCATACATAGCCGAAGGAGAAAAGAAAGTTTGGACATCCCATTCTTTATGGTTCCTTGGATTTGTTACTTTCATTGTTTTGGTATCCCATATAAATTCAGGGATTAAGAATTCTTCAATAAAGTAATAATCCAAATAGAGATGGCAGTACATTCCAAATTTGACAGGGTCATCTATATTGAATAGATCCTTTTTTACAAGGACCATATCTGGGACGAAGAACCCTTGAGCAGAAGCACTTTTTCTATAGTGGGAATGTGCTTTGTCTATTGCCAAATCTGGAATTATATTTCCTTCCATAAAAGAAACCTTGTCGATGGGGATGTGGCTTTCTAGCATCCGATACACAGCTTCTGCAAAACTGAGATGGTGCAATAGCCCTGGCATAGTATTCCTCCTCGAAAGTAGAGCTTTAAGGATAAGTATGATAGCTTTATAACAAAGTTATCATAGGGATTTGCGAGTTGTTACATAACAATTATTATAGCATTTTTATATGGGTTATGTCAATTATTATAAAATTCATAATATTTTACCAAACCCTTGTTTTTTATTTCGTTTTGTTGTATAATATCTCCACAGGAGTAATTTTGAAAAATAAACTTAATTATGCAGTGTTAATTTAAATATGAAATGCTCAATGTGTATTAAGTGCATTTGCTTTTCTATTTTAATTGCATAGTATTACTTTGTTTCTTTTCCAAAATGAGATTATTCCTTAAGAAAGGGATTAAGATGTATGAATGACAAAATAGTTATAAAAGGTGCAAAAGAGCATAATTTAAAAAATATAAATTTAGAAATACCAAGAGATAAATTAGTTGTAATAACAGGGCTTTCTGGTTCTGGAAAATCTTCTCTTGCATTTGATACTTTATATGCAGAAGGACAGAGAAGATATGTAGAAAGTCTTTCTTCATATGCAAGACAGTTCTTAGGAATCATGGAAAAACCAAATGTTGAGTCTATAGATGGACTTTCTCCAGCAATATCGATAGACCAAAAAACAACATCTAAAAATCCTCGTTCTACAGTAGGTACAGTAACAGAAATTTATGATTATATTCGTTTGCTATATGCTAGAATTGGAATTGCATATTGTCCTAAATGTGGGAAAAAGATAGAAAAACAGACTTTGGATCAAATAGTAGATAATATATTAGAATTAGAGGAAGGAACTAAAATTCAAGTTCTTGCTCCTATTGTTCGTGGTAAAAAAGGAGAATTTGTAAAACAGATAGAGAGTTATCAAAGGGAAGGATTTGTTCGTGCAAGAGTTGATGGACAAACAGTTGAACTTACAGATGATTTAAACTTAGATAGAAAAAAGAAGCATAATATAGAGCTTGTAGTGGATAGATTAGTAATAAAAGAGGGGATTAGAAATAGACTTGCAGAATCTGTTGAAATAGCATTAAAACATGCAGAAGATTTAGTTTTAATTGATGTCAATGGAAAAGAAGAAAAATTATATAGCTGTAATTATGCTTGTCCAGATTGTGGAATAAGTATAGGAGAATTGTCACCAAGAATGTTTTCATTTAATAATCCATTTGGAGCATGTCCAATTTGTACAGGTATAGGATACTTAATGAGAATGGATGAAGAGTTGATAATACCTGATAAAAATAAAACTTTATATGATGGAGTAAAAGCTTTTGGTTCAAGCACTATGAAAAAGGGTGAAACAATGGCTAAGATGTATTTTGAAAGTATAGCTAGGCATTATGGAGTAGATATATCGAAACCAATTAAAAAATTACCAAGAGACTTTTTAGACAAAATATTATATGGTACAGGAAATGAAAGTATAGACTTTGAATATGAGTCTCCTGCAGGAATTAGAAAATTTAAAACACCATTTGAAGGCGTTATTCCAACACTTGAAAGAAGACATAATGAAACAAAATCACAAGGAATGCGTGATTTTTATGAAATGTATATGAGTGAAAGTGATTGTCCTGCTTGTGAAGGTGCAAGATTAAAGAAAGAAAGTTTATCAGTAAAAATAGCAGACAAAAACATAAATGAACTTACAGATATGTCAATAAACAAGATAAAAGAATTTTTAAATGATTTAAAACTTACAGCAAAAGAGAAAATGATATCAGATCAGATACTAAAAGAACTAAATAAAAGATTGCAGTTCTTATTAGATGTAGGTCTTGAATATCTTACTTTATCAAGAGCTGCAGGTACACTTTCTGGTGGAGAGGCACAAAGAATAAGACTTGCAACACAGATAGGTTCAAGTTTGACAGGAGTTTTATATATACTTGATGAACCAAGTATAGGATTACATCAAAGAGATAATGATAAATTAATTGCAACACTAAAAAAACTAAGAGATTTAGGTAATTCAGTAATTGTAGTAGAACATGATGAAGACACAATGTATGCAGCAGACCAGCTTATAGATATAGGACCAGGACCAGGTGTTCATGGGGGCAATGTAATTGCTCAAGGAACAGCGGAAGAAGTAAAATTAGTTGAAGGTTCAGCAACAGGAGATTACTTAAGTGGAAGAAAAAGGATCACTGTACCTAAAAAAAGAAGAAAATCAAATGGAAAATCTATAGAAATAGTAGGAGCATGTGAAAATAACTTAAAAAATATAAATGTAAAAATTCCATTAGGAGTATTTGCTTGTGTTACTGGTGTTTCAGGTTCTCGGAAAGTCTACACTTGTAAATGAAGTATTATACAAGACAGCAGCAAAAGAAATAAATAAGTCAAATGAGAAACCAGGTAAATGTAAGCAAGTAAAAGGCTTAGAAAATATAGATAAAATAATAAATATAGATCAATCTCCAATAGGAAGGACACCTCGCTCAAATCCTGCAACTTATACAGGTGTATTTGATATAGTTCGTGATTTATTTGCAACAACCAATGAAGCTAAAATGAGAGGATATCAAAAAGGAAGATTTAGTTTTAATGTTCCAGGAGGAAGATGTGAAGCATGCCAAGGTGATGGTGTACTTAGAATAGAAATGCATTTTTTACCAGATATTTATGTGCCTTGTGAAGTATGTAAAGGCAAGAGATATAATCAAGAGACTCTAGAGGTAAAATATAAAGGTAAAACAATAGCAGATGTATTGGATATGACAGTTGAAGAAGCATTAGAATTCTTTAGTAATGTACCAAGAATAAAACAAAAAATCCAAACTCTTGCGGATGTAGGTCTTCGGATATATTAAACTTGGACAACCTTCAACTACTTTATCTGGAGGAGAAGCTCAAAGAGTGAAACTTGCAACAGAGCTTTCTAAAAAAGCAACAGGAAAAACCTTATATATTTTAGATGAGCCAACAACAGGACTTCATATAGCTGATGTGCATAAATTAGTAGATATACTTCAAAGATTAGTTGATACAGGAAATAGCATTGTTGTAATAGAACATAATTTAGATTTAATAAAAACTTGCGATCATATAATAGACTTAGGACCAGAAGGTGGAGATGGAGGAGGAACTGTTATCCAAGTTGGCACTCCTGAACAAGTTGTAAAAAATGAAAAAAGTTATACTGGACAATTTTTAAAGAAATATTTGGAGTAAACATAAAATTGACTATTTGAATAAAAAATGCTATAATAAAAGTAGAATCTTGTGTATTAAGCAAAATTCTTTCAAACAATGATTGGAGGAAAACAAAATGGCTACCAAGGTAAGGACGGAAAATCTGGAACAGATTAAGGAGGAGCTGGACAGGAGTCTTGTCGACTGCGATGGAGCACCCAGCCATATCATCTGCAAAATTGTGCTTTATGTTCTTGATACAGCACAGAAGCAGAAGAGGATTAATGGCCTGGAGCGAATGGCGGCGCTGGACTACCTTGAAAAGGCATACGGCTTCTACGGATGAGTTCTAAGTGAAAGTCGGGGGGATTTTTCCCTCGACTTTCACTTTTTATAAAAAAGAGAAAGCTTAAAAAACAAGCTTTCTCTTTTGAACTGACTAGTGATTGTTATTTTCATTTTGGTTGTTATTTTTATTATTGTTGTTGTTTTTGTTTTGGTTGTTATTGTTATTTTTCTTTTCTTTAGACATACTCTAACGCACCTCCAACTAAATTTAATATATAAATATTATTAACTAGAAAAAGAGAAAATATACATTAGTCAGTATATTTATTTTTGATATTTTTTAATAAAAGACTTGACAATGCAGAACGAATGTTCCTAAAATACATACATAAGAAATCGAAAGGACAGGGAAAATAAGTAGTATTTAAATAATATAAAAAGGTTGCTTAAATTTACATTCTTTGTAAATTCAAGCAGCCTTTTTATACAGTCAAAAGTCTAATTCTCTAATGAATTCTTCAAGCATTTCTTCCATAGAAATATTTAAAACTTTGCAAATTGCATAAAATTCATATTCTTTTACAATTCTCTTTCCATTTTCTATATTTTGCAAAGAAGGTTTTGGAATATCTATTCCAAGTAGCTGAAGACTATTTGAAAGTGCGGATAATGATAGGTTATTAGCTTCTCTATACTTTTTTATCTTATTTCCTATTACATTTAATTTACCATTATATTTTTTTACATTAGATTTTACATTTTTATTCATATGAAATTATTTTCCTATTTTTTAAAATTTATATTGATTTTATTATATAATTATGATATATGTATTATGGATAATACGGATATGATAAAAATACTGAAATTGTAGAGAGGAGAAAAACAAATGAATTACAAAGAAACAAAAGGAATTACACTAATTTCACTTATTATTACAATCATTATATTAATCATCTTAGTAGCAATATCAATAAGAACAATAACAGCAAGTAGAATAATAAATGTAGCAACAGATGGAGCAGGAAACTATGCGAGAGCTGGATTAGAAGAAGAGGAAGAATTTAACAAGGCAACTAATAAAATAGAGAGTATAACAGCAGAAAAACCAATATATACAGAGCAAGACATAGAAGCAATGATAGGAAAGTATGTAGACTACCATCCAGAAAAAGGAACATTTAAGTTTACAGAGGTAGATACTAAAACAGGAAAGACATATGGAGAATTAACAGGAACAGATAAAAATACAGACGACTTTACAACAGAGGAAGAATTTGGATGGAGAATATGGAGTATAGAAGGAAAGAAGATGACCTTAATTGCAGACAGAGTAACAACAAAAGGTGGTGTAAATAATGGAGGAAGTTTAGCTTTAGAAGGAGATAGCGGAAAAGAAAACGGGATAGATATTTTAAATGAGATATGTAGAACATGTTATAGTAATGGAAATTGGGCAAAAGGTAAATCTCTTTCTTTAGATATGGTGCCAGAGGATTATAGAGGATACTACACTCAAGTTCCATCTCTGATTTACCATAATATGGGTATGGATTGGATCGGGCATGAGACTTCGTGGATGGCTAGTAAGCAAGAAACGAGCTCTCTCAAGGTTATTGATATTTGCCCGAGCTTTGAATCCTTCGAACATGGCCCGGCTTTCGGCGTGTATGCCACCTGGACAGATGGGGATAACAAACAATTCGAATGTTCAATGTTTCGGACCTAACAGAATTCGTGCTTGCACCGAGGTTTTATTAGACCACTGTAATTTAGACACTACAAGCACTGATGGGACTACTAAAGACAGAAGTTATAAATTGACATTAAAGTAAAGACATTCATATGATTTGAAAATAATAAAAATCAGTGCCATTATATGCAGCATTTTTAATAGGACATAAGTAAAAATTTTAAGACAGAAAGATTTGTATTAAAAATTCAATATTAGCTAAAAAGAACTAAATGAATTATTAGCATTTGGTTCTTTTATTTTGTTTTGCAAAAAGCCACATAACACTTGACTTTTTAAGCAAAAAGGGATATTATAATAAATAATGAAAAGGATGTATAATTATGAAGGAAATAATTTTTTTAATTTTAGGACTTGCACTTTCAACAGTTCGGAACAATACTTGTGTATGATGCAAGAGGAATAACAAAAAAAGTATTTGGATTTGGTGATCAAAACGAGGCAACTGCTGGTTTAAAAGTATTGGGCTTTGTTTTGGGAGTAGTAGGAGTTCTATTTATATATTTTAGATAAAGGAAATTTATATGACTGAAAAGCAAAAAAATAATAGTATAAAAAAGAGAAAAATAATAATTATAACAGCACTCGTAATTTTGCTATTAACAGTAATATCAATACTTACATTAGTAGTTATTCATTTTCAGAAACAAAATAGAGAATTAAATCAAAGTAATGGAAATATACTTTATTATAGTGAACAAGAGAATGAAGAAGGAGAAAATAATGTGTTGGTAGTTGGTATTGAAGGAGAGCATAATCAAGATTTATGGGAAGAACCTGAGCAAAATGAGAGTGTTCCAAAAGAAAATAATTCTAATGAAAATAATAATACAAGTAAAGAAAAAGATATTCCTTATTACATAAAAGTAAATAATCAAAAAAATGTTGTTACAATATACAAAAAAGATAAAAAAGGAGAATATAATACGCCAGTTAAGGCTATGATCTGTTCTATAGGAGATGCAACACCAGAAACAGGTGTGTTTGCAATATCAGATAAATATACTTGGAGACTTTTGCAAGGAAATGTATATGGGCAATATGCTTGTAGAATTACAGGACATATATTATTCCATTCAGTACCATATACTGCACAAGACAAATCAACACTTGAATGGTGGGAGTACGATAAACTTGGAACAAAAGCTTCACTTGGTTGTATAAGACTAAAAGTCGAAGATGTTAAGTGGATATATAATAATTGTGTTCCTGGCACTAAAGTAGAATTTTATAGCTCAAGTAATCCTGGACCTCTTGGGAAGCCAACAGCAAGAAAAATAAGTGGAGATGATGAAGTGAAAAACTGGGATCCAACAGATCCAGACCCAAATAATCCATGGAAGGATTATTTAAAGAGAAAAGAAGAAGAAAAGAAAAGGGAAGAAGAGGAGAGAAGGAAAGCTGAAGAAGAGAAGATAAAGGCTGAGGAAGCAAATAAAAAAGAGCAGGAGAATAATAAACCTATACAGAAAAATGAAATTGTAAATAAGCCTAGCACAGATAGTTCAAGCGATAAAAACCAGAATCAAGTACAAAATAATATAAAAGATAAAGAAGAGAATAAAATAGATAATAATACAGATAAGAAAGATAATGTTATAGATAATAAAAATAAAGTATGAAATCTTAGGCAGGCACTTGTCTGCCTAAGAAAAATATTATAGGAGGTCATAATGAAAGAAAATACATTAAATCAGTACAACCCAAATGAATTTGAAGAAAGCTTGTATAAAGCTTGGAATGAAAAGGGATATTTTACACCAGTCGTGGACAAGTCAAAAACTCCATATACAATAGTAATTCCACCACCAAATGTCACAGGAAAATTACATATGGGACATGCTCTAGTTATGACACTTCAAGATATATTAATTAGATATAAAAAGTTAAGAGGATTTAATACTCTATGGATACCTGGTACAGACCATGCAGCTATTGCAACAGAAGTAAAAGTTGCAGAAAAGTTAAGAAAAGAAGGAAAGTCAAAAGAGGAAATTGGAAGAGATGCTTTCCTTAAAGAAGCATGGAATTGGACACATGAATATGGCGGAACAATTATAAAACAGCTTAAGAGTTTAGGGTGTTCTTGTGATTGGACAAGGGAGAGATTCACTTTAGATGAAGGTTTATCTAAGGCGGTTGAAAAAGTATTTATAGATATGTATAATAAAGGTGCAATTTATAGAGGAAACAGAATTATAAATTGGTGTCCTACTTGCAAGACATCTTTATCTGATGCAGAAGTAGAATTTGAAGAGGAAGGAACACATCTTTGGCATATAAGATATTATACAAAAGACAAGAAAGAATATATAACAGTTGCAACAACAAGACCTGAGACAATGCTTGGAGATACTGGTGTTGCTGTTCATCCAGATGATGAAAGATATAAAAATATGATTGGAAAGACTGTTGTAGTTCCTATTATAAATCGTGAAATTCCAATAGTTGCAGATGAATTTGTAGAAAAGGAATTTGGAACAGGTTGTGTTAAACTTACTCCTGCACATGATTTTAATGATTATGAAGCAGGACAAAGACTGGGATTAGAGGCAGTAGAAGTATTTGATGAAAAAGGAATAATGTTAAATCTTGTACCTGAATATAAAGGAATGGATTTAATGAGTGCAAGAAGAGAGATAGTTAAAGATTTAGAGGATTTAGGAGTACTTGAGAAAATAGAAGACTATACACATAATGTTGGAAAATGTTATAGATGTCATAATACAGTAGAACCAAGAATATCCATGCAATGGTTTATGAAAATGGAAGATTTAGCTAAACCTGCGATAGAAGTTGTTAAATCTGGAAAGATTAGATTTGCACCAGAGAGATTTGAAAAAACATATCTTCATTGGATGGAGAATATAAAAGACTGGTGTATATCTAGACAGATTTGGTGGGGGCATAGAATTCCAGCATATCACTGTGAAGAGTGTGGAGAGATAATGGTATCTGCCGAGAATACAGATATATGTACTAAATGTGGAAGCAAACATATACATCAAGATCCAGACACATTAGATACTTGGTTTAGTTCAGCTCTATGGCCTTTTTCAACAATGGGTTGGCCAGAAGAGACAGAAGACCTTAAATATTTCTATCCAACTAATACATTAGTTACAGCTTATGATATAATCTTTTTCTGGGTTGCAAGAATGATATTTTCTGGTCTAGAGCATACTAAACAAATACCTTTTGATACTGTATTTATGCATGGATTAGTTAGAGATGCACAAGGTAGAAAAATGTCAAAAAGCTTAGGTAATGGAATAGATCCAATGGATATAATAAATGAATTTGGAGCAGATAGTTTAAGATTTTCTTTAGTTCAAAGTATGACACTTGGTAATGATGTAAAATATTCAGCTGAGAAAGCAGGAGCTGCTAAGAATTTTGCAAATAAGATATGGAATGCTTCTAAATTTGTTTTAGCAAATATTGATAATAGATTGAAAGATTATAAAGAAGAAAATTTATGCATTGAGGATAAATGGATATTTAATAAATTAGATAAATTAGTTGTGGAAGTCACAAACCATATTGAAAAATACGAAGTTGGAATTGCGGCAACAAAAATTTATGATTTCATATGGAGTGAATTTTGCGATTGGTACATAGAAATTGTTAAACCAAGATTATATAATGAAAACTGTAAGACTAAAAAAGAAGTAATGTACACATTAAATTATGTACTTGTTAGCTCTTTAAAGCTATTACATCCATTTATGCCTTTTATAACAGAAAGAATATATAAAGAACTTATAGTAGATAAAGAAAGTATAATGCTAGAAGATTGGCCAGAGATAAAAGAAAAATTTAAATATAACGAAGAAGAGCAAAATATAGAAATATTAAAAAACATAATTGTAAATATAAGAAATATAAGAGCAAATATGAATGCAGTTCCTAGCAAAAAGATCAACCTTATATTTGTAACAAGTAAATATAAAGAACTTATAGAAGTTTCAAATGAATTTTTAAAGAAACTTGGATTTGCAAATGAGATAAATGTTCAAGAAGATAAAGAAGGAATACCAAGTAATGCTATTTCAATAGTTCAAGAAGGAATAGAAGTATTTATTCCGTTTGAGGAACTGGTAGATATAAAAAAGGAATTAGAGAGATTACAAGGCGAAAAAGAAAAACTTGAAAAAGAGGTTGAAAGAGCTAGTAAAATGTTATCTAACAAAGGATTTGTAGAAAAGGCACCTAAAGCAAAGATAGAAGAAGAAGAGGCAAAACTTGAGAAATACAAGGAAATGCTTGAGACTGTAAATAAAAGAATAAAAGAAATGAACTAATTAAAAGGGGCTTATTAGTTAAGCCTCTTTTTTAGTTTAAACAAAGGAAAAAAGGGAATAATTAATGTAGGTGAGGAAGATGGGATTAGTAGTAGAAATAATTAAATTTATAGTTTATTCTTTGATAATTGTAATAGTTTCAAAGCATATACTTGTTAGGCTTTTAAGAAAACTTGCAGAGATTTTAGATTTAAGCCCAAAGGCCGTTCGGAAATGTTGCAGGAGTTGCAACATCTATGCCAGAGCTTTTGACAGTATTTTTCTCAAGTTTACAAGGAATGTTTGATACTAGTATATATAATATTATAAGTTCTAATGTAATAAATTTTACACAGTACATAACTTCAATTGTAATTAACAAAAATGGAAAGGTTCTTAGAAATAGAGCTTTAAAAGTAGAACTTGGAATAGTCGTATTTACAATATTAATTCCTCTTGCAATGATTGTATTTGGAATAAATGCAAATATTACAATTGTACCAATATTTATTTTAGCATTCATTATGCTATATTATATAAAGGGAAATGCATATAAAGTATATAAAATAAAAAATATAAATAATGAAGAAATAAAGAAGATTGAAGAAGAGAAAAAATGGGTAAAACATAAAGAAAAACTTGCTGTAGTTACGGTTCTTAAGTTATTAGCCGTAGGAATAGTATTGTTTTTTGTAGGAAATTTACTTCGGAAATACATTAGAAGTATTAAGTATAAGTTTTAATATTCCAGAGGCATTAATTGGTATAATTTTAGGATTTGTAACAAGTATACCAGAACTTATAACATTTATTGAAGCACAAAGACATCATAGTAAAAATACAGATAATACTCAAGGAGTAATAGAGGCAACCAGCAATCTATTTGCTTCAAATATGCTTAATTTGTTTGTAATTGAGAGTATAGGGGTAATAACATTTATGATAGTAACTGGAATATAAAGAAAGGCAATATATGAAAAGGGTTCATATATTGCTTTTTTTTTGAAAATATAGTAAAATAAAAAGGTTAGGAAGAAATAATAAGTATTAGGAGAATATGGATGTTAGAGATTTTATTAGATACAATTTTAGATAGCTTAAAATTATTACCATTTTTGTTTATAGCATATTTAATAATGGAATATATTGAGCACAAAATTAGTGATAAATCAAAGGAAAAGATAAAAAAATCTGGAAAGTTTGGACCAGCAATAGGGAGTGCTCTTGGAATATTTCCACAGTGTGGTTTTTCAGTTGCTGCAACAAACCTTTATGCAGGAAGAATAATAACACTTGGAACATTGATTGCAGTATATCTATCTACATCTGATGAAATGCTTCCAATACTTATATCCAGAGCAGCACCAATACAGATAATAATAAGTATACTTGTAATAAAATTTGTTATTGGTATGATTTATGGGTTTTTAATAGATTTAGTTATCAATTTAAAGAATAGAAATAAACAAGTTGAGGACAAGATAGTAGATTTATGTGAAGAAGAGCACTGTCACTGTGAAAAAGGAATAGTAAAATCAGCTCTAAAGCATACAATAAGTGTATTTATATATATATTTATACTAACATTAATTATAAATATAATTGTTGAAACTATTGGAGAAGATACACTTAAAAACTTTATGTCAGGAGCATCTATATTTGAGCCAATTATTGCATCTCTTATTGGGTTAATTCCAAATTGTGCATCTTCTGTAATAATAACTGAGTTATACTTATCAGAGATAATAAGCTTTGGGTCGCTAATTGCAGGGCTTTTAGTAAATGCAGGAGCAGGTATACTTATGTTATTTAGAATTAACAAAAATGTAAAGGAAAATATGAAAATAATAATACTGTTATTTATACTTGGAGCTGCTACAGGAATTGTAATGAATTTGATAGGTATCACAATTTAGAAAGAAGGTAAGTAGGCGTTATGAAAATAAATGTAGTAATGGTGGAACCAGAAATACCACAAAACACAGGAAATATTGCAAGAACATGTGCTGCAACGGGTTCAAAACTTCATTTGGTACATCCATTGGGATTTAGTATATCAGACAAATATTTGAAAAGAGCAGGGCTAGATTATTGGGATAAACTTGAGATAGAGGAACACAATTCTTTAAATGCATTTTTAGAGAAATATAAGCCAGAAGAAAATAATATGTTCTATGCAACAACAAAAGCAAAACATTGTTATTCGGATGTGAATTTTAGTGAAATGGATGAAGTGTTTATTCTTTTTGGAAAAGAGACAAAAGGACTTCCAGAAGACCTTTTACAAAAATACATATATAATACAATAAGAATACCTATGATAGGAGATCTTCGTTCACTAAACTTATCTAATTCTGTTGCAATAATTATTTATGAAGTATTAAGACAGGGAAGATTTGAAACATTAAATCAAATAAGTAAATATTTTGATTAATTAAGGTGGGGAGTCATCCTCACTTTTTGATTTACTATCCAGAAGAGTATTATTTGCAAGAATTGTTGCAAGACTATCTCCAAGTTGAGTAAATACAGCTGCAAGAACACTGATTTCCTCATCTGTATAATTTTCTACAATTAAGCATGAAAGCATAGAAACTAAATTAACTAATTCACAAGAACTCATAGTAATATATAATATGAAAAAAACTTAAAAAAGTACTTGAAAAAAATATATTTTATGATAAAATATAAGAAAATTTGTTTGATAAAATTGGCTAATTTAAATGGAGGATAAAATATGTTTGCATATATAAAAGGAAGTTTAGAAATAAAATTTAATGATTCTGTTGTTATTGAGACAGCAGGGGTTGGATATAAAATATTTATGACCAAAAGTGCTATGGAGAGACTTCGGAAATATGGGAGATATTGTAAAAATACACACGCATTATCATGTAAGAGAAGATAATATAAGTCTTTATGGATTTTTAACTTGTGAAGAACTTAGAATGTTTGAACTTTTAATTTCTACAAGTGGAATAGGAGCAAAATCTGCATTAGTAATATTAGAAAATATAGAACCTTATGCATTTGCTCTTGCAATAATTACAAATGATGAGCAAAAGCTAACAAAAATACCAGGGATTCGGCAAGAAGACTGCTGCTAGAATGATATTAGAACTTAAAGATAAAATGAAAATAGAAATAGAAGAACAAAAAGAAGAAGAAAAATTAGAAAAAGATATAAGTCAAAATGAAAATATTGAAGAAGCTATATCTGCTCTTCAAGTTCTTGGATATAACAAAAAAGAAATAGAAAAAGCAATTGAAAAATTAGAAATAAACGAAATAAGCATAGAAGATATTATTAGAAAATGCCTTAAAATTTTAGGAGGAGAATAGCATAGAATATGGATATGAGTAAACCTTTAGCATATAGAATGATGCCAAAAACTTTAGAAGAGTATGTTGGACAAGAACATATTTTAGGTAAAGATAAGATTTTATATAGAACAATTAAAGCAGATAGATTATCTAGTATAATACTTTGGGGACCTCCAGGGTGTGGGAAAACATCACTTGCAAAAGTAATTAGTAATACAACTAAGTCAAAGTTTTATAAAATAAATGCGGTAACATCTGGTGTAAGTGATATAAAAAAGATAGTAGAAGAAACACAAAATTTGTTGCTAAATCCATCTGGTAAATGTATATTATTTATAGATGAAATACATAGATTTAATAAATTGCAACAAGATGCACTTCTTCCATTTGTAGAAAATGGTACGGTTATATTAATTGGTGCTACAACAGAAAATCCATATTTTGAAGTAAATAAAGCTTTGATTTCAAGGTCTATGGTGTGTAAATTAGAGCCACTAACAATATATGATGTTTTTAAGGTACTTAAAAACTCTTTAGAAAATGAGAATGGATTAAAAAGTTTTAATGTAAAAGTAGAAGATTCTACTTTAATGAAAATTGCAGAAACTTCCAGTGGAGATGTAAGAAATGCTTTAAATGGACTAGAAGTTGCAGTACTTACAACAAAAATGGATGCAAATGGTGTTATAAATATAACTGATGATATTGCTAAATCTTGTGTACAAAATAGAAAAGTAATATTTGATAAAAATGGAGATAGTCATTATGATAATATAAGTGCTTTTATAAAATCAATGAGAGGTAGTGATCCAGATGCGACAATATTTTATTTAGCAAGAGCTTTAGTAGGTGGAGAAGATCCAATGTTTTTAGCAAGAAGAATAGTTATTGCAGCAACAGAAGATGTAGGAATGGCTAATCCTAATGCATTAGTTATAGCAAATTCTGCTATGCAGGCTGTAAATATGGTAGGAATGCCTGAGGCAAGAATAATACTTGCAGAGGCAGCAGTATATGTTGCAACATCAAAAAAGTCAAATGCAAGCTACCTCGCAATAAATAAGGCTATCGAAGATGTAAATACAAAAGAAACAGGAGAGGTACCTGTGCATATTAGAAATGCACCTGTTCAAGATATGCAAAATTTCGGATATGGAAATGGATATAAATATCCTCACGATTATCCAGGTCATGTTGTAGAACAACAATACTTGCCAGATGAAATGCTTGGAACAAAATATTATATAAAAGATGATACAGTAGAGTAGGAAAAAATCCTACTCTATTTTTCTATTGTCTCTTCCATTCATTCTTTCATATTCTTTGCATTTTATTTTGTAATCTAGCTGCATACAAAGGTATCTATAATACATATATGCTTGTTCATATTGCATCATTGGATTAAACATAGGATCTTTATACATATCATTCATATTTGGATCAAAGTTTAAATTGTCATAGGGAGAAAATCCATTAAAATCAACATTTTCTTTCATATCGAAGCCTCCTTAAGTTAAATAATTATAATTTATTTAAATGTTATTCTAAACTTAAGATTTTATGAATATTTTGAGTCAAAAAGAATAAAGATAAATGTAAAGGGAGGAGTATAGATGAAGGAGATATCAGAAGCTAGAGCTTTATTTGAGAATAATAGTATAGTTAAGGTTTTTAAAGGGATAGTAATTTCTTGGATTATTACACTTGTTTTACTATTTATATATGCAGCAGTACTGACATACACAAATTTAGGAGAAAGCACAATTTCACCAGTAATTATTCGGGATTACAGGTGTCAGTATTTTAGCAGGAAGTTCTGTGACAACAAGCAGAATAAAGAAAAATGGCATACTTAATGGAGGGGTAATAGGATTTTCTTATATACTTATTATATATTTGGTGTCTAGTATAATAGGAAGTGGATTTGCATTAAATATATATTCTATAATTATGATACTTATTGGTATTGCTGCAGGTATGATAGGGGGAGTAGTTCGGAGTAAACACGAAGTAAAAGAAATAAGTAAAATAGAGTAGAACCCAAAAGTTCTATTCTATTTTTGTTTTATCAAAAATTATAAATAATGAGCTTAGTAGAATTAGTTGTAATTTTTTGTTGCTTATGATATTATAAATTTGGGTTATAGCATAAATCAAATGAGAAGATATCATAAAATGTAGGAGCATGATATATGAATGTATCAATTAGTACAAGACAAGCATATTCAGAAATAGATGAATTTTTAGGATTATTAAGTGAAGCGGAAAGACAAGAAATTCCTAAAAAGTTAAGAGAATTTTTTAAAAATGAAAAAGATAGAACATATTTTAAAAGTATAGATAAAAATATTCCAATAAAAGAGCAAGATTTAAAGGAAGAAACTTTGGCGATTATTGCTTTACTTAACTTACAATATTGGTGCAAAGATGAAGAAGAAAAGAATAGACTAAAATTAATTTATGCACAGAATGAGAAGAATTATCAAGCTTTATTGTGCGAAAAATATAATTCTAATGATATATTTAAGAAGGAAGAAACAAAGAATATTAATAATACAAACTCAAATATGGAAATTGTAGAGTATAAAGAAACAATATTTAAAAGAATTTTAAATAAGATAGCAAAGTTTTTTAATATAAGATAAGGTGTAAATTTTGACTAATAGAAGAATAAATATTGAATCGAGGAATAAAAATGACTAATGATAATTTATTATGGACTTTAGATGAGTATCAAGCAGTAATTGATTATAAGTGGAATTATTTTAATGCAATAAATGTATTACTTAGTAGTAATCTTACAAGAAGAGAGATAAGAGGATTAAATAGAAAATTACCACAAACTCCAGAAAAATTCAAAATAGCAATAGAAAAAGCTATTTCTCTATATAGTGCAATAATAAAGAATTATACTTTAAATGGTAGAAAAGAATATGGAAAAAAACTCTTTAGAGGAACGAGAGCTGGAAAGATAGATATGTCTTTTTTATCTACAAGTGATAGTGTTAGTACAGCTTTTGAATTTGCAAAGGGATTTGAACAAACGAAGAGAGATAATGGAGTATTATTGGTAATAGAAATTCTAAACACACCTTGGATTAATTTAGATATGACTACGGATGGTCAAGGACTAAGAGAACCAGAAATCTTAGTTTTACCATCTCAAATAGAAAGTTTAGAAGAATTAAGTTTATCAGAGTGCTTTGATATAGCGAAACAGCAAGGAGAAACGATACAAGCAGAACAAATTATTTTGAAAAAATTTAGTTTGTTAAGATGTAGGAAAGTAACTTTAAGGGAATTAGATTATTCTGGAGAAAGAACAGATTTATCAATAGAAGATTTATGTAATATGTATGAGCAATACATACAAGATATAGATACAGTTAGAAGTACAGTAATAGATTCAACAGAATATGATGAAGCATACAAAAGGGTTTTACAATTCAAAGAAAAATGTTGTACTTTTATGCATCAAAGGTTCTATGAAATTCATCAAAGTATTGATAGTCAAAGTAAGACAGAAGAGAACGGTATACAAGTATCTTCGGAATATGATATGAAAGAAGTATTTATAGGAAATACAGGAGAAATGTATCATGTAGTTGATAGGGGAGCTGGAGAAGAATATTATTTTAAACCTGCAGTTTCAAAAAATGGGAGTGATAGACCATATATAGCACATATACAAGAAGCGGCTTACCGTATCCAGCAGATTATTAATCCAGAACATGCTGTAAAATGTAATACAATTCAAATGAATGGAATGTTTGGAGCTATTCAAGAAAAAGTTTCAATAGACATTGAAGCAACAAAAGCTTTCATAGAATATTTTGATAAGGGAAGGGGAGAATTAACACCTGAAATAATAAATCAAGTTTTAGATGAATATTTAGTAGATTTTTGTTTATGCAATTATGATTCTCATGCTAGTAATTTTATAATAGATAAAAGTGGAAGATTAAGAGGAATAGATAAAGAACAGTCTTTTAGATATATTAAAGAAGATGAAAATAGAGATATGATGTTTACTACTAATTATAATGAAAATTATGGTGAGAAGCCAGCTATATATAATACTTTGTTTGAGCAAATGAAACAAAGAAAAATATCATATAAATATTTAGATTCACTAAGATATAGAGCAAGTAGATTAGCACAATATCCAGATGAACAATATATAAAGATTTTTGAGCAGTATGCTTATGGAAAAGTAAAAACACCAGAGGAGGCAGAGAGTTTATTAAGTAGAATTTTGGATAGAAAAAGAGGTATTCTACAAAATGTTGAACAATTATATGAGGATATTTACAATAAAAGATACAAAAATAAAACAAGTTCGGTATTAAGTAGTGCAATAGAAACAACAGAAGGTGCAACAAGAACAGGATTAATTAATGAACAAGCACAAACAATAAAAAATGCTGAATTGTCGAAGGCACAAGATAAGGAAGAGCAGAAATAAAAAAATCGGGGATAATTCCTCGATCTTTTTTATTTTGGTTATGCATTTTTTGCTGTTTCTGCAAGTTTTGTAAAAGCTTCGCTATCTGTTATAGCTAATTCTGCAAGCATTTTTCTATTTATAGAAATGTTTGCTTTTTTAAGTCCAGCTATTAATTTACTGTATGTTAAACCATTTTGTCTAGCTGCTGCATTAATTCTTGTAATCCATAATTTTCTAAAATTACTCTTTTTATCTTTTCTTCCAATGTAAGCGTACATTCCAGATTTCATTACAGCTTGTTTTGCTGTTCTAAATCTATAATGTTTTGCTCCATAATAACCTTTAGCTTGTTTTAATATTTTTTTATGTTTTTTGCGTGTTATTCTTGCTGTTTTTACTCTTGCCATATTAATTTCCTCCTATTCTTACTAACTATATGGTAATAATTTCTTTATTCCGTTTTCACAAGTTTTATCAGCGTAAGCATTTTGAATTTTACCTGATTTTTTTTGTCTTCTAGTTTTATTAGCTAGAAGATGTCTTCTATTAGACTTTGTTCTTTTTACTTTTCCAGTAGCTGTCATGCTATATCTTTTTTTAGCAGCTTTGTTAGTTTTTAGTTTTGGCATAATGTTTTCCTCCTTTAAAATTGATATTATAATTTCTATTTATTTAATGAAAAAATTATAAACATGTTTTTTCCTTCAAGTAAAGGCTTCTTTTCTGGAGTTGCTATATCAGAGAGTTCTTCTATAAATCTGTTTAAGATATCCTCTCCAAGTTTTACATAGTTAAGCTCTCTACCTCTAAATCTTACTGTAATTTTTACTTTAGAACCACTTTCTAAGAATTTTCTAGCATTTTTAACTTTAAAATTAAAGTCATGTTCTTCTGTATTAGGTGTAACTCTAAGCTCTTTAATTTCAAGTGACTTTTGTTTTTTCTTAGATTCTTTTTCTCTTTTTGCTTGTTCAAATTTATATTTACCATAGTTCATAATTTTACAAACTGGTGGATTAGCATTTGGAGAAACTAATACTAAGTCTAAATCTTTCTGAGCTGCAAGATCAATAGCTGCAGTAGAAGACATCGATCCAAGTTTTTCTCCAGAGTCGCTTATTACTTGAACTTCATTAAAATGTATTTGTTCATTAATTAGTAATTCTTGTTTTATAATTAAAACCTCCATTTCTGTATAACAAAGTGCCTTAGCATTCTTTGTTTTGCCTTGTTTGAGTTTCAGACCTGAAAGGTAGTAAATCTCAAAAGGTTTAGTGTTTTGAATATTTTTAATTAATATGTTAAATTAAATAAAAATAGACTTGCAAAAAACAAATCTATCCACTATAATTTAATATAAAAATTAAATAACCTTTTCCTTTAGATTAGGTAAGGTGAGAAGTGGATGACTTCTTCTTAAACACATATAATATTATACACTTTTTTTAGAAAAAGTCAAGAAAATTTTAAAAATTAAATGATTTTACTAGACTTAAAGCAAAAGATGTAGTAAAATATATGAAAAACAATGGAGGCATATTATGCAGTTCATTAATATAGGATATGGAAATATCATATCTGCAAATAGAATAATATCTATAATAGTTCCAGGTGCTGCTCCAATAAAAAGAATGATCCAAGAAGCTAAAGAAAGTGGATTAGTAGTTGATGCAACATCAGGAAGGAAAACTCGAGCAGTTATTATAATGGATACTGGACATATTGTACTTTCAGCTGTTCAGCCAGAAACTGTAATGGCAAGAACTAATAAAAATGTTTTAGAAAAGGAGGAGGAATAGTTATGATGGTAAAACCAACTGTAAATGAACTTCTTAATAAAGTAGATAATAGATATAAATTGGTTACAGCGACTTCAAAAAGAGCTAGACAATTAGCTAGTGGAGAAGAACCTCTTACAAATAAAAAAGAAGCTTCAGTTGTTACTCTTGCTGCTGTTGAAATAGCAGAAGGTAAGGTATATGTTGTATAAATTTAATAGTATTGGAGGAGACTTGTAAAATGTTAGTTATATTATCAGGAGTTGCGGGTGCAGGAAAGGATACTGTGAAAAAAGAGATAATAAATAGAATGGAAGATGTTGAGTCTATTCCTTCAATTACAGATAGACCAATTAGACCTGGTGATATTCCAGGAAAGACTTATATATTTGTAAATAATGAAGAATTTAAAAGAATGATAGATAATAATGAACTGTATGAATTTGATATTCATCATAACCATTATTATGGAGTTCCCAAAAAGATTTTAGATGATAAAATAAAGTCAGGAAAAACTGTTATAAAAGATGTAGATGTAAATGGAACAGAGAATTTAGTGAGAATTTTAAAAGAAAATATGAAAGTAGTAACAATATTTTTAAGAGTTCCAAAAGAAGAACTTCGAAGAAGACTTGAGAATAGAGTAGATAAACCTAACGAAAAAGAAATAGAATTAAGACTTGGAAGATTTGATTTTGAAGAGTCTAAAATGGGAAATTATGATTATGTGATTGACAATGTAGATCAGGAAGAAACTGTTCAAAGAATAATTGGAATAATAAAAAAAGGCTAAATGAGAAATTCTAAGTAATCAATAGATTACTTAGAATTTTTTTAAAAATATTGCATAAAATTTAACTTGATGATACAATAGAAAATATTAAAAAGAAAGGAGGAAAAAATATGGTAAAAAATAGCTCAACAGAAATCTTAGAAGCTATTGCAAGAGTGAATAAAGCTGTATCTGGTTTGAAAATTGAAATGAACAAAAGATTCGAAGAAAATGACAAACACCATGAAGAGATGATGAATGAGATGAACAGACGATTTGAAGAAATGACAAGTGAAATGAACAAAAGATTCGAAGAAAATGACAAACATCATGAAGAGATGATGAGTGAGATGAACAAAAGATTCGACAAAAATGATGAAGACCATAGATATTTAAGTCTTGCTATAGACACCTTAGGCATTTTATCAAAAGAGAATGATATTGATCATGTAGAATATAATAAAAGGCTGAATATCAATAGGGTTAAATTTAGTTCTCAATAATGTTAATAAATTAATTAGTTTCTTGTGCAAAAGATCTTTTGCATAAAAAGTGGGGGCAAATAGCTGCTTTACAAATAACCGTTTTAAAAGACGATTACTTGCAAAGCAGCTATTTTAGTATAGACTTTTGTATGAAAATGTTATATAATGGCGTAAATAAAGGAGAGTTTTAGGAGGTATTTTTGATTATGCCAGAATTCGTTCATTTACATGTCCATAGTGAATTTAGCTTACTTGATCGGAGCAAATAGAATAAAGGATCTGCCAGTTAGAGCAAAAGAACTTGGAATGAAAGCAATGGCTATTACAGACCATGGTGTTATGTATGGTGTAATAGACTTTTATAAAGCATGTAAAAAAGAAGGAATAAAGCCAATAATAGGTTGTGAAGTGTATGTAGCACCTAAAAGTAGATTTAATAAAGATGGAATATTAGATAAAGAATACAATCATTTAATCTTACTTGCAAAAGATAATCAGGGATATAGAAACCTAAGCAAATTAGTATCAATAGGGTTTGTAGACGGATATTATTATAAACCTCGTATAGATTTAGAAGTATTAGAGCAATATCACGAGGGATTAATAGCACTTAGTGCATGTTTGGCAGGAAGTATAAATAGGGCCATACTTGAAAATGATATGGAGAAAGCTGAGGAAATTGCAAAATGGTTTAAAAGAGTTTTTAAAGATGATTATTATTTAGAACTTCAAAACAATGGAATAAAAGAACAAGCACTAGTAAATCAAAAATTGGTAGAGATAGGAAGAAAACTAGATATACCACTTGTTGCAACAAATGATGCACATTATTTAAAAAGAGAAGATGCTTATAATCATGAAGTACTTTTATGTATTCAAACTGGTAAAAAAATATCAGATGAAGATAGAATGAGATTTGAAACAGATGAGTTATATATTAAAAGTCCAGAAGAAATGGCAGATTATTTCTCAAACATACCAGAAGTTATAGAGAACACTGTAAAGATTGCGGATAAATGTAATGTCGAATTTGAATTTGGACATACAATACTTCCAAACTATGATGTTCCAAAAGAGTATAAAACTCATTATGATTATTTAAAAAAACTTTGTGATGATGGAATAAGAAAAAGATATGGAGAAGATCCATCTAAAGAAATTTTAGATAGAATGGATTTTGAAATATCTGTAATAAATAAAATGGGATATGTAGACTATTTCCTAATTGTTTGGGATTTTATTCATTATGCAAAGGAAAATGGAATATCAGTAGGACCAGGTCGTGGATCTGGTGCAGGTTCAATTGTTGCTTATGCTATTGAAATCACAGATATTGATCCTATAAAATATAACTTGCTTTTTGAAAGGTTTTTAAATCCAGAAAGAATAAGTATGCCAGACTTTGATGTGGATTTTAGTGATGAAAGAAGACAAGATGTAATAGATTATGTAGGAAGAAAATATGGAAATGATCATGTTTCACAGATTATAACATTTGGAACGATGTCAGCAAGAATGGTTATTCGTGATGTAGGTAGAGTATTAGATTATCCTTATGCACAAACAGATAAACTTGCAAAAATGATACCAAATGAGTTACATATAACCATAGAAAAAGCAATAGAACAAAATAGAGAGCTTAGAGAAGCATATGAAAATGATGAAGTAGTCAGAAATTTACTTAAAATATCTATGGCTTTAGAAGGGATGCCAAGACAGGCTTCAACACATGCGTGTCGGAATAGTTATAACAAAAGATCCAGTAGATACTTATGTACCTTTATATGTAAGAGATCGGAAGTATATCAACACAATTTATAATGACAACACTAGAAGAATTAGGACTATTAAAAATGGACTTTTTAGGACTTAGAACTCTTACTGTAATTTCTGATGCAATAAAATTGGTAAAAGAATCTAAAGGAATAGATATAGAATTTGATCAGGAAATGAAAGATCCAAATGCATATAAATTATGGGCTGATGGGAAAACAATTCGGAATATTCCAGTTTGAAAGTGCTGGAATGACAAAGTTTATGAAAGAACTTAAGCCAGATAGTCTAGAAGATATAATTGCTGGTGTTTCTCTTTATAGACCAGGACCAATGGATCAGATACCAAGATATATAAATAATAAATTAAATCCAGAACATAGCGAATATACGCATCCATCACTTGAGCCGATATTAAATGTAACTTATGGTTGTATGGTGTACCAAGAACAAGTTATGCAGATAGTTAGAGATCTAGCAGGATATTCACTTCGGAAGAGCGGATTTAGTTAGACGTGCAATGGGAAAGAAAAAACTAGATGTAATGGCTAAAGAAAGGGAAATATTTATACATCGGAGAAGTAGATGAAAATGGAAATATAATTGTGCCAGGTTGTGTTAGAAATGGAATAGATGAAGTATCTGCAAATAAAATATTTGATGAAATGGCAGAATTTGCAAAATACGCATTCAATAAATCCCATGCAGCGGCTTATGCAGTGGTATCATATAGGACAGCATATATAAAAGCATATCATCCAGAAGCTTTGCTCGCGGCAACTTTGAATAGTTTTTTAGGAAATTTAGATAAGGTGCCAATGTATATAGATGAATGTAGGAACTTACAAATAGAAATATTGAAACCAGATATTAATAAAAGCAAAACTAGATTTACAATAGAAGATCGGCAAAATAAGGTTTGGACTAGGAAGTATAAAGAATGTAGGAATTGTAGCAGTAGATAGCATTGTAGAAGATAGAGAAAAAAATGGAGAATATGAAAGCTTTACAGATTTTTGTGAGAGAATACAAGATAGTTCTGTAAATAAAAAATGTGTAGAAAGTTTAATAAAAGCAGGTGCGTTTGATAATTTTGAACAGACAAGAAAAACACTTTTGGAATCTTTTGAAGAAATAATAGATACAATACAAGATACAGCTAAAAGAGCATATACAGGACAAGTTAGTATGTTTGACTTAGGTGAAAATAAAGAACAAAATGAGAAACACAAATATGTATTTAAAGTATTTGAGGAATATTCAGATAAAGAACTATTGTCTATGGAAAAAGAAATGCTTGGAATATATATATCAGGGCATCCATTAGAGAAATTAAAAAAAGAAATTTTAGCTCAATCAAATATTGATTCTGTTAAGATAAAAGAAGCAGAAGAAGGCACATCAAACGGAAGTCAGACAGAATTTAAAGATGGACAAATAGTAAAATATGCAGGAATTATCACAAGTGTAAAGAAAAAGTATACTAAAAATAATACTATTATGGCATTTGTGACAGTTGAAGATTTATATGGACAAGCAGAGATGATAGTTTTTGAAAGTGTATATATGAAAGCAAATGAATTATTGATGGAAGAAAGTATAATTTTAATTACTGGAAGATTAAGTTTAAGAGAAGATGAGGAAGCAAAGATAGTTGCCATGAATATAGAAAGCTTGACAGATAAGACAGAGAAAAAAGAAAGAAAACTGGTTCTAGATATAAGAGGAGCGACAGAAGAGACTAAAGAAAAACTAAGAGGAGCATTAAGATTTTTTACAGGAGATAGAAACAATATTAGAGTTGAGATAATAGATGAAGAAGGTGTAAAACCCTGTGGAGCAATATTTATTATAAAAAATACAGTAAAACAATTTGAAGATATACTTGGAGAGGAAAATGTTAAAATATAAAATCTGTCGATCTCTAATAGTGTAAAAAGTATGGGGGATCGACAGATAAGAAAAATGGCTAAGAATCAATGAAATTTTTTCTTTATTAAAAAATTTTTGACTAAAAATTGTTAAAGATTTATAGATCGACAGAAATGGGGCTAGAATCTAAAGAAATATACATACTTTTAATAAGCCAGGTTAGAATATAAGTATTTTAGAATGTAAATTATTATATACGCTATATGGATGATATGCTTCTTTTTCAGTTAGAATATAAGTATTTTAGAATGTAAATAATGATAATAATGCTAAAATTACTAATAAAGTTACTTGTTAGAATATAAGTATTTTAGAATGTAAATCAGTTTGCTTCTATATAATTACTTATTTGATTTAGGTTAGAATATAAGTATTTTAGAATGTAAATAAAATATTAGCAATGAGATGTGATTATCGGATTTGGTTAGAATATAAGTATTTTAGAATGTAAATAAAACAGAAAAGAAACACAAAACACCAATTTCCATTGTTAGAATATAAGTATTTTAGAATGTAAATTTAAATTTCCAACCGCTTTCAAATGTTAACTCACTAAGTTAGAATATAAGTATTTTAGAATGTAAATAGAAAAATCAGTTAGTATTTTGATTCATTGGAATAAGTTAGAATATAAGTATTTTAGAATGTAAATATAGAAGTATTCGCAGACAATGAATTACCTAATATTGGTTAGAATATAAATATTTTAGAATGTAAATAGCATAATTAAAGCTACAGTAGAATATCAAAATGTGTTAGAATATAAGTATTTTAGAATGTAAATTTAAAATATGAAGCAAAACCTAATTTCCATAGAATAGTTAGAATATAAGTATTTTAGAAAGGACTCCTTTTTTGAACTATACTTTTTTGGGGTATAGTTTATTATAGGAGTCCTTATTTTCTTATAATCTAGATACTAGCAACCACAGTTGTTACCAAATCCGTTACCACAACAGCAGATTATTAATATAAATAGGATTATTATCCAGCAGCAATCACCACCGAAGCCGCCGCATCCACCACAACATCTATTTTCTGGCATCTTTTTTCCCCCCTTTCAAAGCTTAAAGCTGGAAAGTTTAGCATTTAAGTATTAATTAATTACCACAGCAACATCTGTTACCGCATCCACAGCAGAAAAGTAATAGGAATAAAATAATGAACCATAAAATTTCACTATTATTACCATTGCAAGAACAGCAACTATTCATTAGAAAAACCTCCCTATCTGAAAAAACTTTAAGATTTTTTGTTCATTTGTTATGATATATATTATTCTGTTTTTAAAAAATGGTTACAATTTAAAATTGAAGAATAGAAAATAATATTATAAAATTTAATCTGTTGACTTGTAATAATGTAAAAAGGTATGAGAAATTGGGAGATAGAGAAAATGCCTAAAAATCAATTAATGTAATTTTTAGAGTGAAAAAGATTAATAAATATGATATAATAATTTACAAATAGACAGAAAAAGAGAAATTGTATAATCTGTTATAATATAAATATCTTAGAATGTAAATGCTTGATTTTTTACAATTCTAAGTATTTTCATTAGGTTATAATGTAAGATTTTATAATATATAAAAGAAAAATAGAAAGGAAATATAAATGGAAATTCCAGTAAAGAAGAATGAAGAATATATAGTAGATATAATAGATAATGGTTTTCAGGGAGAAGGTATTGCAAAGATTGAAAACTATACAATATTTGTAGATGGGGCAATAAAAGGAGAGAAGGTTAAAATACTTATACTAAAAACAACGATTTCACATGGATTTGCTAAAATTATAGAAATTATAGAAATGTCATCTTCGAGAAGAGATACAGATTGTAGTACATATAAGAGATGTGGAGGGTGTAATTTAAGGCATATAGAATATAAAAAAACACTAGAAATAAAGCAAGAAATAGTACAAAATTTAGTAAATAAAACACTAAATAAGAAGAGGCAAGTAGAAAATATATTAGGTATGGAAAATCCATTTTTTTATAGAAATAAAGCTCAATATCCAGTAGGAAAAGATAAGAACGGAAAAGCAGTTGTACGGAGTTTTCGCAAATAGAACACATGAAATAATAGAATTTGAGGAATGCAAAATTCAAACAAAGATATCTCAAGAAATTGCTAAGACTATAATACATTTTATAAATGAGAATGGAATAGCTGTATATAATGAAAAAACAAGAAAAGGTACATTTAGACATATAGTTATAAAATATGGAATGAAAACAAATCAAGTAATGTGTGTACTAGTTTTAAATGAAGAAGAATTTAAAAACGAACAGAAACTTATAGAATTACTTATAAGTAAATTTAAAAATATAAAAACAATTGTTAAAAATATAAATATGAAAAATACAAATGTAATACTTGGAAATAAAAATATAGTTAATTATGGAAACGGATATATACAAGACCAATTAGGAGAATATATATTCAATATTTCAGCAAATTCATTTTATCAAATAAATCCAGTTCAAACAGAAAAATTATATAATTTGGCAATAGAGAGTGCAAATTTAAGCAAAGAAGATACTATCTTTGATTTGTATTGTGGAATTGGAACCATTGGGATTTTTGCAGCAAAATATGTAAAAAAAGTTTATGGAATAGAAATAGTAGATACAGCAATAGAAGATGCAAAAGAAAATGCTAAAATTAATAGTATAGAAAATGCAGAATTTATAGCTGGAGATGTAGAAGAAATATTTAAGGAGTTAATTTATAATAAAAAAATTATCCCAGATGTAGTATTTGTAGATCCACCAAGAAAAGGATTAGATTTAAATACAATAGATAATTTACTAAAAATAAAACCAAAGAAAATAATATATATAAGTTGCAATCCTGCAAGTCTAGTAAGAGATTTAAGCATGCTAGAGAAAAAATATGATATACAAAAGATAACACCAGTAGACTTATTTCCATTTACATCACATGTGGAGTGTGTGGCAGTGCTACAGCTAAAGCAAGACATGTAATACTTGATTTTGATATGTTTTCAGAGATTATAACTTTTGAGGACAAAGGCAGATTTGGAAAAGAAAAACATCAAAATTTAGGTGTGAAAGTTAAAGTAGTTGCTTAAGTGGTAAGTGGAAACACATAAATGAAATTTTAGAAAGTAAAGCAAAGTACTTGAAATACTGAAAAATTTACGATTGTATCTATGGTAAGCATAACAGATATAGGTTGTGTTGGTAAGTAGATATGGTGTAAAGCTAGGTATTTCAAGAGATAGAAAGAATTTATTATAATGACTTATAGAGAATCTTTATTAAATGGGTGTCAGTAGATATGTGCTGATGCTTATTTTTTATAGTACGAAAATTTAGAAAAATCTGTGATATAAATTTTTATAGCACGAAAATTTAAAAAAATTCGTCCTATACATTTGCAATTCGATTTTAATTTCCAGATAGAAATAATATCAAGAGTAAAGTAAAATTGTTATCATTCGCTCTTGACATTGTTTTTATTGGAGATTGTGTATCAATTAAGTAAATGTAAGGATAAATATGTTTTATAAATATTGGCAAAATTCTATGAAAAATTTTTGATTTGTGATATAAATTAAAAATAAAGTATTTAAATTTGTTAGAAGTAATTTGACAAATTAAGGAGTAAGAGTATGAAAGTTATAACAATAAAACAACCTTGGGCAACATTGATTGCAAAAGGATATAAAGAATACGAATTTAGAACTTGGAAAACCAAATATAGAGGAGACATTTTAATACACGCAGGTAAAGGAATAGATAAGAAAGCAATAAGTAGATTCGAAGATTTTAATTTAGAGTATCCAAATGGTTGTATAATAGCAAAGGCAAAAATAACAGATTGTATTTATGTAGATGATAAATTTGTAAGCGAGGTAGTGCCTAAAAATGCAGAAGTATATAAGGGACTAATAAATAAAGACAATTGGGAGGGATATGGATTAAAAATAGAAGATGTAGAAGAAATAGAACCAATACAGATAAATGGAAAATTAAGTTTATGGGAGTATGATTATAAAATATAATAAAAGAGGTAGAAAAAGTTATGAGTAAAGAAATTGAAAGAAAATACTTAATCAAGCAAATGCCGAATTTAAAGAATATAAAACCAATTAGATATGAAAGATACTATATAAATGATAATATTGATAATCAAATAAGAGTTCAAAAGAAAGCTGACAAGTTCATAATAGAGACTAAAACAAAAATTAGTGATATAGAGTATAAAAAAGAAAAACAAGAAATAACAGAACAAGAATTTTTAAAACTAATTAAAGACTGCAAAAAAGTAATTATAAGAGATAGTTATTTGATAAGTGAAAAACCTAATATAACAATAAAGATATATCATGGGATGTATAAAGGATTAATAAGAGCAGAAATAGAGTTTAATAACGAATATGAGTATAGTAATTTTAAAATTCCAGAATGGTTTGGAAAAGATATTACTAATACAGAGTTAGGAATGGATGCTGGGTTGATAAAGCTAGATAGGGGAGCTTTTTTAGAAATATTAAGAAAGGAAGAAGAAAATGAAGATAGTAAAATCTAATGATGCACAATCAATAAAAAATAGTGATACAAGCAACCTATTAGAATATTCAATAGGCTTAAATGATAAAGATATTGATTTTTGTATAAATACAATTAATGGTAGATATCCAGAAAAAGGTTATTGTACTAATGAAAAGTGTAAAGAATTATGTTATATACTAGATGGAAAAGGAACTTTTAACAAAAGAGATGAAAGTATAAATTTTGAACAAGGAGATGTAATTCTAATAGAAAAAGAAGAAATCTACTATTAGAATGGTAATTTCAAAATAATTATGATTTGTACTCCAGCTTGGTATAAAGAGCAATGTAAATTATTAGAATTGTAGGAGGAATGCAATGTTAAAAGCATATAGTGTATTTGAGAATTTGGTTAGTTTTGAGAAAAGTGGAGATAAAGCTTAAATTGGAAGTCTTTGGTAAGAGGCTTTCTTTTTTATAAGAAGCTATAGAAAATAATGAACTAATTCTTTTAGAAATTTAATAGCGAAGGGGACCCTTAGAATGGGTCCCCTTCATGCATGTGATTTTACTTAAATGGTGATGTTCTCAGCAGTGATGCTCAGTTTTCACCTTCAGCAGGAACTGTAGCCGCGGTTTCCTCCGAGACTTCGTCTTCAGCAGGAACTGTAGCCGTGGTTTCCTCCGAGACTTCGTCTTCAGCAGGAACTGTAGCCGTGGTTTCCTCCGAGAC
>JAAWPK010000038.1 GCA_022799935.1 Clostridia bacterium | reverse complement strand
GTTTAATGTCTTATGGATGTTAAAACTAAAAGGAGGAATTTAAAATGGCAGTAGTTGCAATGAAACAATTACTTGAAGCAGGTGTTCATTTTGGACATCAAACAAGAAGATGGGATCCTAGAATGGCTGAGTATATTTATCAAGCTAGAAATGGTATCCACATTATCGATTTACAAAAAACATCTAAAAAAATTGACGAGGCATATGCATTCGTTAAAGAACAAGCAGAGGAAGGTGCTTCTGTACTATTTGTAGGAACAAAGAAACAAGCTCAAGAATGTATGAAAGAAGCTGCAATTTCATGTGAGATGTTCTATGTTGATCAAAGATGGTTAGGTGGAATGCTTACAAACTTTGGAACAATTAGAAAAAGGGTACAAAGACTAAAAAAATTAGAAGCTATGCAAGAAGATGGTACTTTTGAATTATTACCTAAAAAAGAAGTTATAGGTCTAAAAAAAGAAATGGAGAAACTAGAAAAAAATCTTGGTGGAATTAAAGATATGGAAACTTTACCAGGAGTTATATTCATTGTTGACCCTAAAAAGGAAAGAACAGCAATATTGGAAGCTAAAAAATTAAAAATACCAGTAGTTGGTTTAGTTGATACAAACTGTAGTCCAGAAGATATTGACTATACAATACCAGGAAACGATGATGCTATTCGTTCAGTAAAGTTAATAGCAACAGTTATAGCTAATGCTGTAATAGAAGGAAAACAAGGAGAAGTTTTATCAATAGAAGACCAGATGCTTGAAAACTCTGATGAAGAGAAAAAAGCAGATATAGAAGAAGTTGTAGCAGAAGCTACAGAGGAAAATTCTACAGAAGAATAAAAAATAAATAAATAATTTTAATAGGATTATTATTTGAATAATTGCACTTGGTATGAAATATATGATATGCACTTCTGTATATTAATTATATTTTAATATAGTGTATAGCTTTAAATGATGATTATTGTTAAAATGGAGGAGGATAGATATGATAACAGCAAACATGGTTAAAGAGTTAAGAGAAAAAACAGGAGCAGGAATGATGGACTGCAAAAAAGTATTAACTGAGACAGATGGAGATATGGAAAAAGCTGCTGAGTTATTACGCGAAAGAGGGATTGCAAAAGCTGCTAAGAAATCAAGCAGAATAGCTGCAGAAGGATTAGTTGTAGCTTATGTTTCAGAAGATAAGAAAACAGGAGCTGTTGTTGAAGTTAATGCAGAAACAGACTTTGTTGCTAAGAATGAAGAATTTAAAACATTTGCAAATGATGTAGCAGTTCAAGTTGTTAAAGAAAATCCAGCAAATGTTGAAGAATTACTTGCTCAAAAATTTATAAATGATTCTAACAAAACAGTATCAGAAGTTTTAACAGATAAAATAGCTACAATTGGTGAAAATATGTCTATTAGAAGATTTGTTAGATTTACATCTAATGGATTAGTAGAAAAATATATTCATGGTGAAGGAAAAATAGGAGTACTTGTTGCTATGGAAGGCGGAAATGATGAAGTTGCAAAAGATATATGCATGCAAATAGCAGCTGCTCGTCCAGAATATTTAGACAGAAATGCTGTACCACAAGAAAGAGTTGAAAAGGAAATGGAAATCTTAAAAGCTCAAGCTATGAATGAGGGAAAACCTGCTGAAATAGCTGAAAAAATGGTACAAGGAAGAATTGGGAAATTCTATGGAGAAATCTGTTTAGTGGATCAAGTATTTGTAAAAGATCCTAATATTAAAGTTTCTGATTTACTTTCTTCAAAAGGAGCAAAAATTACAGAATTTGCTAGACTTGAAAAAGGAGAAGGATTAGAGAAAAAAGAAGAAAACTTTGCAGAAGAAGTTGCAAAGCAAATTAATGGTTAATTAAATAGGGAGCTTTTTGCTCCCATTTTTTTTAGGCAACATAATGTCAAAAATACAATAAAAAAGAAAAATAACAAATTTTTTTTACCCATTTTCGGGATAAGGAGGAAAAAGAATGAAAGGCTATCTAGTACTAGAAAACGGAGAAGTATTTGAGGGAGAAAGAATAGGCTATGAAAAAGATACTTGTTTAGAGGTGGTATTTAATACATCTATGGCAGGATATTTAAAAGTATTCACAGATCCTTCATATGCATCACAAGGTGTTGTTATGACATATCCGCTAATTGGAAATTATGGAGTAATACCAGATGATATGGAATCTAAAAAAGTATGGGTAAGTGCAGTATTTATCCATGAACTTGCAGAAACAGCAAGTAACTTTAGAAAAGTAAAAGATTTAAATGATTATCTAATAGAAAATGAAGTACCTGGGTTAAAAGGAATTAATACAAGAAAATTAACAAAAATACTTAGAAATAATGGAACAATGAGAGGAAAAATAACATCAAGTGTAGAGGGAAAGGAAAAGATAGTAAAGGAAATTAAAGAATATAAACCCATTAATCTAGTACGGAATGGTTTCAAGTAAGAGACCATATATACAAGGCGAAGGAGATACAAAAATTGCACTTTTAGATTTTGGGTGCAAAGAAAATATAATAAGAGAATTAGAAAAAAGAAATTGCACAGTATATATATATCCACAAGATAGTTCAAAAGATACAATACTTGAATGTAAACCAGATGGAATACTCCTTTCAAATGGGCCACGGAGACCCAGAAGATTGTAAAATAGGTATAGAAACGGTAAAAGCTTTATACAATGCAGAAATTCCAATACTTGGAATATGCTTAGGACATCAACTAATGGGGCTTGCAACAGGTGCTAAAACTGCAAAACTAAAATATGGACATAGAGGACCAAATCACCCTGTAAAAGATTTGAAAACAGGAAGAGTACATATAACTTCACAAAATCATGGGTATTATATAAAAGAGGATACATTAGATGCCAAAATAGCAGAAGTATCACATATAAACTTAAATGATGGAACAGTTGAAGGATTAAGATATAAAAATAAAAAAATATTTACAGTGCAATTTCATCCAGAAGCTTGCCCAGGTCCAGAAGACTGTTCATATATTTTTGATGAGTTCCTAAAGGAGGTAGAAAATGCCAAAAAATAAACAAATAAAAAAAGTTTTAGTAATAGGGTCGGGACCAATAATAATAGGACAAGCAGCAGAATTCGATTATGCAGGAACACAAGCTTGTGTAGAACTGAAAAAAGAAGGATTGGAAGTTGTACTTGTAAACTCAAATCCAGCAACGATAATGACAGATAAAAACATGGCAGACAAAATATATATAGAACCATTAACAGTAAAAACAGTAAAAAAGATAATTGAAAAAGAAAAACCAGATAGTATTTTACCAAATCTTGGAGGACAAACTGGACTAAATATAGCAATGGAACTTGAAGAGCAAGGATTCCTAAAAGAGAATAACATAAAGCTACTTGGAACATCTTCAGAAGGAATAAAAAATGCAGAAGATAGACAGGCATTTAAAGATATGATGGAAAGTATAAATGAACCATGTGTTGCAAGTAAAGTAGTAAATACAGTAGAAGATGCAGTAAACTTTTCTAGAGAAATAGGTCTTCCAGTTATAGTGAGACCTGCATATACTTTAGGGGGAACGGGAGGAGGAATTGCTTATACAGAGGAACAACTAAGAGAGATAAGCTCTAATGGACTTCATTTATCAAGAGTATGTCAAGTATTAATTGAAAAATGTATATCAGGTTGGAAAGAAATAGAATATGAAGTAATTCGTGATTCTAAAGGAAACTGCATAACAGTATGCAATATGGAAAATATTAATCCAGTTGGAGTACATACAGGAGATAGTATAGTAGTTGCACCATCTCAGACACTTGCAGATAGAGAGTATCAAATGCTTAGAACATCAGCAATAAAGATCATATCAGCACTTAAAATAGAAGGTGGATGTAATGTACAATTTGCATTAAATCCAAATAGTTTTGAATATGCGGTAATAGAGGTTAACCCTAGAGTAAGCCGTTCTTCAGCATTAGCTTCAAAAGCAACAGGGTATCCTATTGCAAAAGTTGCAACAAAAATAGCAATAGGATATAGATTAGATGAGATAAAAAATGCAGTAACAGGTAAAACTTATGCCTGTTTTGAACCAGTACTTGATTATGTTGTGGTAAAAGTTCCAAAGTGGCCATTTAATAAATTTTTGACAGCGAGTCGTGAACTTGGAACTCAAATGAAAGCAACAGGAGAAGTAATGGCTATAGCTCCAACTCTTGAAGCTGGACTTATGAAAGCAATTCGTTCTCTTGAAGAAAATATAGATAGTTTAATATTACCTAAATTTAGCATATATACAGATGAACAAATTAGAAATGAATTAAAAAATGTAAATAATGAAACATTATGGGTAATTGCAGAAAATTTAAGAAGAGGAATGACAATAAAACAAATTCATGAAGCAACAACTATAGATACATTTTTTATAAGTAAAATAAATAATCTTGTTATGTTAGAAAAAGAATTACAAGAAAGTAATTTAAGTGTAGATTTACTTAAGAAAGCAAAAGAATATGGCTACACGGATGCAGTTATCTCAAAGCTCACAAAAATGCCAACAGAAGATGTAAAGGCACTAAGAGAAAAAAATGGTATAGTTGTAGCATTTAAAATGGTAGATACTTGTGCTGCTGAATTTGATGCAGAAACACCATACTATTATTCAAGCTATGATGATGAAAATGAAGCATGTGAAAAAACTAGTAAAAAGAAAGTAATAGTACTTGGTTCTGGACCTATAAGAATAGGACAAGGAATAGAGTTTGATTATTGCAGTGTTCATTCTGTATGGTCTTTAAAGAAAAAAGGATATGAAACAATAATAGTAAATAATAATCCAGAAACAGTAAGTACAGACTTTGATATAGCAGATAAATTATATTTTGAACCACTAACAGCAGAAGATGTAGAAAATATTATAAATATAGAAAAACCTTATGGTGCAATAGTACAATTTGGTGGACAAACAGCAATAAAATTAACTAGAGCTTTAAAAGAGATGGGAGTTAAAATTCTAGGAACACAAGAAGAAGACATGGATAGAGCTGAAGATAGAGAATTATTTGATGAAGCTTTAAATAATTGTGGAATATTGAGACCAAAGGGAAGTACTGTATATACAGCAGAAGAAGCAATTAAAGTTGCAAAAGAACTTGAATATCCAGTACTTGTTAGACCTTCTTATGTGCTAGGTGGACAAGGAATGGCAATAGCTTATGATGATGCTGAAATTACAGAATTTATAAATGAAATAAACAAAACCGTACAAGAACATCCAATACTTGTAGATAAATACATGCTAGGAAAAGAACTAGAAGTTGATGCAATATGTGATGGAGAGGATATATTAATACCAGGAATAATGGAACACTTAGAAAGAGCTGGAATTCACTCAGGAGATAGTATATCTGTGTATCCAACACAAAATATTTCAGAAGATCATCAAAAGAAGATAATAGATTATACAGAAAAGATTGCAAAAGAGCTTAATGTAATAGGAGTATTAAATATACAGTTTATTATCTGCAAGAATGAAGTTTATATAATAGAAGTAAATCCTCGTTCAAGTAGAACAGTGCCATATATAAGTAAAGTTACAAATCTTCCAGTAATAGATATAGCAACAAGAGTTATATTAGGAGAAAAATTAAAAGATATAGGATATGGAACAGGTATATATAAGAAAAGTGAATATATTGCAATAAAAATGCCAGTATTCTCATTTGAAAAGATTAAAAATGCAGATACAAGTTTAGGGCCAGAAATGAAATCTACAGGAGAAGTATTAGGTGTATCTAAAAACTTCTCAGATGCGATAGTTAAAGCATTTATAGCAACAGGGATAAACATACCAAAAACAGGAAATGTGCTTATAACAGTAAGAGACAAGGATAAAGATGAAATGCTTCCACTTGCTAAAAAACTATACAATAAAGGATTTAAGATATATGCAACAAAAGGAACAGCAAAACTATTGAAGGAAAATGGAATAGATGTAAAGGTTGTAGAGAAAATATGGGAAGGTGCAGAAAGCATACCAAACCTATTACAACTTGGTAAAATTAACTTTATAATAAATACACCAACAAGAGGAAAAGAGTCAAATAGGGATGGCTTTAAAATAAGAAGGCTAGCTGCAGAATCTAAAATACCTTGTTTTACATCATTAGATACAGCAAATGCATTATATGATGCAATAGAAGACACAAAATCAGAAGAAGAAATAGATGTAATAGATATAACAGAAGTTTAATTGTAGAAGGCTTTAGAATAATGCTAAAATAATGGACAAAAATATTGTAATAAAATTGTATATATTTCAAGTTGTATTTTGACTATTTTTATGGTATAATAAAAGTGTCAAAAGCAAATATGCTGAGACAAAATTTGATAAGAAAGGACGAAAGTTGATGTGGATGAGACAAACTGAGTATCAGCTTGAGCTCAAACCTAGCATAAACGGGAAAGCATTTCTCTTTTATTCCCGTGGGTTGAGTGATCTTCCGCAAGAGGTGTCGAGAGATGGCTATGAAGTGTTTACAGGGAATGGAACTTCGGAAGGAGTTTTGGAGGAATTTCAGCGGGTTGTTATGAACAACCAGTGGGGGGAACTCCAAAACATCCAGGTGACAGGGAAGCTCCTTGAGTTCCTTGTTAAGAACAAGGTTAAGGTAGCACTTTTCAGCTTCATCCCTGATTTCAATAGTTCTGGTAGGAGCAAGCATTCCTTCCGCTGGGATCTCATGGTTAGGCTTGATTTTGGCAAGCATACTACAAGTGAGTTGAAGAAGCTTGTTGTTCGTGGATTGAAAGAGAGTGGCGGAGAAGTAGGACAGCTGCGAATTTGCTAGAGCTAGAAGACACAAAGCCAAAAGTAAATAGTCCTTATGCTAAAGGTTCCCGTTTGTTCGGGAGCCTTTAGTCTGTATAGAGAATAGAAATAAAATAATTATTAATCTTAGACATTTGTAATTTACAAAATTATATGTTAAAATATAAGAATCCAAAGTGAATAGGTAAAAAACGATTGTGTGGAGAAAGGATGAAAATATGCAAATACAGCGGAAATATATATTGGATATAACCACTGGAGTTTCAATGCAACATTCCATAGCACTTTTCAAAGCTAAGGGAATGTTTCTACTTCCACCAGGAAGTGAAAAGGAACATTATCATCTTAGAGGATATGCTACGGGTGAACTTATTTCACAATTTGAGAAAATTGTGATGGTCAGCGACTGGGGAAACGAGCCTGCTATGAAAGCGACATATAGCCTTCTTAAAGTTTTGGAGAAGGAAGGGGTGTCTATCATGGGAGCGAATTTCTCATCAATTCCAGGTGAGGGAAATGTATATTGGATAAATATACATTTTTCAACAGAAAGGCATTCACCTGATAGTTTGAAAAAGTTGATTTTGGAGGGATTGAAGATTACAAACTCGGAGGATATAAAAATTACAACTTTTTGAACAGAAAGTTTATAAAAATTGAATATTTGATTTTGTTTATTAAATCCTAGCTCAAAGGCTCCCATTTTTTTGGGAGCCTTTGGTATCTAGAAATAGTTTATATTATCTTAAAAAATCTTTAGTAACTTGCATTTTGCAATTTTTGTAATATAATAGAATATAATATAGTAAATAAAGGAAAATTAAATAATTATGATAAATTTAAAACAATTGTTGAAAGATCTTGGAGATGAAGAATACGGAAAATTTAATAAAAAGCTATGTCCTGACACTAAAAGACAAATTTTAGGAGTAAGAATACCAGAAATGAGAAAACTTGCAAAAGATATTTTAAAAGAAAATGAGTGGAAAGAAGTGTTAAGTTCATTTGATGATGAGTACTTTGAAGAAATAATTATGCAAGGACTTATTATTGGATATGCTAAATGCAGTTTAGAAGAAAAGATACCATATATAAAGAAGTTTTTACATAAAATAGATAGCTGGGCTGTTTCTGATACATTTGTACCAACACTTAAAATAAAAGAAAATGATTTAGCTTATTTCTTGGAATTTATTAGACCATATTTTAAATCTAAAAAGGAATTTGAAGTAAGATTTGCAATAATTGTTTTACTGGATTATTATATAACAGACAAATATGTAGATAAAGTTATAGAAATATTAGATGAAATAACTCATGAGGGATATTATGTGAAAATGGGAGTTGCATGGTGCTTAGCAGAAATTGGAATAAAATTTAATGAAAAAGCAATGAAATACTTGGAAGGAGAAAATAATTTAGATAAGTTTACTTTTAATAAGACACTACAAAAAATGATAGAATCATATAGAATAGATGATAAACAGAAACAATTACTTAGGGGGATGAAAAGAAAGTAACTTAAGAATTTGAAACTTAAGAAACTCTTAAGATTATCTCTCTTTTTTCTTAATAATTTTTTGTTATAATAAAAGAATAAGATAAAAAGAAGTGGAGTTAAAAATGGAACTTGTAAAAGAAATATTAAAAATAATAGATATAATGACAGCTGCTTATTTAATCTATTATATGATTACAGGACTATTTATACTAAAAACTAAAAAAGAGATATTAAAAAGTGATGTAAAGAAGAAATTTGCTATTTTAGTTCCTGCAAGGAATGAAGAAATGGTAATAGGAAATCTGCTTAAAAGTTTGAAAAAGCAGAATTATCCCAAAAGTAATTATGATATATTTGTTATTTCTAATAATTGTATAGATAAAACAAAAGAAGTAGCTATTGAAAATGGAGCAAATGTAATTGAATGTATAGGAGATGTAAAATCAAAAGGAGAGGCTTTGAGATTTGCTTTAAATAGGTTAGATTGTGAAGTGTATGATGCATATATAGTATTCGATGCTGACAATATTATTCATCCTAAATTTATAAATAATATGAATAATGTATTATGTAATGGATATGAGGTAGCACAAGGTTTTAGAGATAGTAAGAATCCATCAGATACTTGGATTTCTAGTTGTTATTCTATACATTATTTAGTTCATAATACATTTTTAAATAGGGCTAGAATGAATATGGATAAATCTAGTTTTATAAATGGAACAGGATTTATGATATCTAAAAAGTTTATAGAAAAATATGGATACAATTCAAAAACTCTAACAGAAGATATTGAACTTACAGCTAAGTGTGCTATGAATTACGAACAAGTAGCTTTTGTAGAAGGAGCAATCACTTATGATGAACAAGTAACAACATTTAAGGAATCTTGGAAGCAAAGAATGAGATGGTCTATTGGAACTAATCAGTGTTTTAAATTATATTTTACTAAACTAATGAAAAAAGGAATAAAAGATAAAAAAATTGTATGTATTGATTCAGCAATATTTTTATCATCAGTTATAATACAATTTATTACTGCAATTTCATATGTTTGTCATTTTTTTATTAATTTACTGCAGGGCAATGTTTTGAATAATATTAAAATATTAAGTCTAATTATAGTATATTTTACAAGTATAGTTGTTGCAATATTTTCTGTAAAATTAAATAAGAAACATATAAGACATTACATAAAGGGGATAATTACATTACCTATATTTATAATATCTTGGATCCCAATAAATGTAATTGCTTGTTTTAAAAGGCAAGGAAAATGGGATAAGATAGAACATACAAGAAATATTTCAATAGACAAAATGTTAGAAGTAAATTTAAAATAGTTGGAGTAGATAATATGCAAAATAAGAAAACTAAAATAGTCAAAATTGTAATGCTTTTGATATTTATATTAATTATGATAATTTTGACAATAAAATTTCTTCCGATTTTTAAAAATATAGCAACAGAAGAAGGAAGAATGAATTTTAAACAAGAAATAGAGAGTCTTGGGTATGAAGGAATAATGATAATAGTTGGACTTATGGTAGTTCAAATATTTCTCCCAATTCTTCCAGGAGAACCAGTAGAAATACTGGCAGGAATGTCATATGGCCCTATAGGAGGACTTATTGTCATTTTTATAGGAGCATTTGTAAGCAGTTTTATAATTTTTTTTGCAGTTAGAAAATTTGGTAGAAACTTCATATATAGTTTTATATCTAAAGAAAAGATAGAGAAATTAGAAAGCAGTAAATTATTTTCTAATCCTAAGAAAATAGATACAATTCTATTTATCCTGTTTTTAATACCAGGAACCCCAAAAGACTTATTTGTATATATAGGAGGACTTTTGCCAATTAAACCTATTAAATTTCTGATGATTTCAACTTTTGCAAGATTCCCATCAATTATATCTTCTACAATCGCTGGAAGTAACTTGGTTACAGGAAATTGGACCGCAATAGTTGTAACATATGCAATTACTTTTGCAATTGCTGGAGTTATAATATATATATTTAATAAAAAGGAGAAAGCATATATAAAACTATAAATTTAAAACAGATTGTACTTGAGTTTCCCAAAATTACTTAATAAAATTTGACTACAGAAAGTAGATGTCTTATAAATGAACACTAAGATTATAAGTGGTTATTTATAAGGCATTTACTTTTTTATTATATAGTTTATTTATATATTAGAAAAAATCCTCATTTTTACAAAATTCCCTAAAAATATTGATTTAATTTACATAAAGTGGTATAATTAACTTAATTATGAAAAAATTACTTTTAGAAAACAGACTTATCATTATATAAAATATAGTGTAAGGAGAGGGAAACAATGGAAGAAATCGATTTAAAGGAGATTTGTAATATACTTTGGAAAAGGAAAACAGAGATTTTTATTATCTTACTTGCTTTCTTTGTAATTGGCTGTGTGTATACTTTGAGATATACAACACCACTATATAATTCATCAATAACAATGGTTTTAGTTTCAGCAAAAAATAATGAAGAAGCAAATTCTACAATAACTACAAGTGATATTACTTTGAATTCAAAGCTTATATCTACATATAATAGGCTTGTGAAAAGTAAAATCGTTCTAAAAGAAGTTATATCCAACCTAAATTTAGACATAAGTGAAAACAATTTAAAAAACAATATATCAGTTAGTTCAAAGAAAAATACAGAATTAATACAGATAACTGTAAAAAACGAGAATAACGAATTGGCTGCAGAGATTGCAAATGAACTTGCAAGTATATTTAAAGAAAAAGTAAAAGAAATGTATAATATAAATAATATTGAGATTATAAGTGAAGCAAGCATTGAAGATGAGCCTTCAAATATTAATCATAAAAAGAATGTTATAATGTTTTTTTGTTTACGGAATGGTTGTAGCTGCAGTATACATATTTATAGTAAACTTATTAGATACTACTGTTAAAACACCTGAAATAATAGAAAAAGAATTCAACTTGCCAGTATTAACCTCTATACCAATTTTGCGGAGAGAAAATGGAAAAAAAAACAATAAAAAAGGAGGTAATAAATAATGAAAGATGAATTAATTGTACATAGAGATCCTAAGTCTCCAATATCTGAAACATTTAGAACATTAAGAACTAATTTACAATTTATAAATAGCAAAGATAATTTACAAACTGTATTAATTACATCAACATTACCAAGAGAAGGTAAAAGTTTTGTGTCAGCAAACTTAGCAGTAGCATTTGCACAAGTTCGGGAAAAAAACATTATTAATAGATGCTGATATGAGAAAGGGAAGACAGTATTCTATATTTGGTCTTCTTCCAAAACCAGGACTTTCTAATTATTTATTAGATTTTTCTGAAATAAAAGAAGAAGCGAAAATTTTAGATTATATACAAAAAACAGAAGTAGAAAATTTATCTATAATGACTGCTGGAAGTATACCTCCAAATCCATCAGAGTTATTAGTTTCAGAAACTATGATGGAAACAATAGAAAAACTAAAAGACATATATGATATTATTATACTAGACGGTCCTCCTGTAGAGCTAGTAACAGATTCTATTATATTAACAAGAATAGTAGATTCAACGGCTATTGTTACAGCTTGTAATGAAACCAAAAAAGATAATTTGCATAAAGTTATAGATAGTATAAAAAATGTTGATGGAAAAATTGCAGGAGTTGTAGTTAACAAAATGCTCATACCTGCAAAAGAATATAAAAATAGCTACTATTATGGAAATGACAAAAGAAAATAATAAAAAGAAAGGAATATGGAAAAATGATTGATATGCATTCACATATACTTCCAGGAATAGATGATGGATCTAAGGATATGGAAGAAACATATAATTTAATAAAAGAAGCAAAAAGTGTTCGGGTTTGATGAAATAATATTAACTTCTCACTATATGGAAGGATACTATGAGAAAGATGAATCTAAAAGAAAAGAAACACTAAAAGATATAAATGTAGATGATGTAAAATTACATATTGGAAATGAAATATATATATCAAATAAAATGATAGACTTTTTAAAAGAGAAAAAAGCTTCTAGTATAAATGGTACAAATTATGTATTATTTGAAATGCCATTTAATATAAAACCAATGAATATATATGATGTAGTTTATGAGTTGCTACAATATAAATTTATACCAATATTAGCGCATCCAGAAAGATATATATTTGTTAGAAAAGAACCAGAAATAATATACGATTTAATAGAAAAGGGAGTGCTAATGCAAGCAAATTATGGAAGTATTATAGGTATGTATGGAACAAAGGCTCAGATAATGGTAAAAAGATTTTTAGAAAGTAATACAATACATTTTTTAGGAAGTGATGTACATAGAGAAAATACAATATATCCTCAAATACCAAAAATAATTGAAAAGCTAAAGGCATTAATAGGAGAAGAGAAATTAATTGAATTATCAGAAACAAATCCAAGGAAGGTTTTGCAAAATCAAAGAATAGAAGTTGAAGAACCTGAAAGTTTTAAACTTACATTTAGAGAGAAGATGATTATGAAAAAGGTAAGCTAGGAGCATACTTAAATTAATACTACATGAATTAACATAAAAAGTTGAAATAACACAAGAAATAGTGTATAATAATAAGGAGTAGGTGATAAAAATATGGATAGAAATGGAAATATCGAAATGAAAAGAATATTAGATATTTTGAAAAGTAAAGTATTATTAGTTATATTAATTTTACTAGTTTTTGCCATGTTTGGGTATATGTATTCGTATTATTATGTTGTACCAGAATATAAATCAACAGAAACATTACTTCTAATCCCTAATAATACATCAGAAGAAAGTATGATTACAAGTACTGATTTAACATTAAATTCAGGGCTTATAACAACATATAGTGATATTGCAAAACAATCTCGAGTATTAAAGCAAGTAATAAAAAATTTAAACTTAAACATGACAGAAAAACAATTATTAAATAAAATAAAAGTAAATGTTGTAACAGATACATATGTTATAGAAATTACTGTTTCTGACGCAAATCCAGAAATGGCAAAAGACATAGCAGAAGAATTATCTAATGTATTCTTAAAAGAAATAAAAGAAATATATAATTTAGAAAATCTTGGTATAGTAGATAGAGCAGAAATTGAGAATATACCATATAATATAAATCATATTAAAGATATAATAATGTTTATTGCTGCAGGAATTGTATTGTCTGGCATGATAATTGTATGTATCTATCTTTTTGATAATACTGTGAAAACAGAAGAAGATATTGAAGTATATGCAGAAATCAAAACTTTAGGAAAAATACCAATGAATGCAGATAAAAAGAATGAAATTATGTCAAAATCTAACTCTAAGTCTTATGTAACAGAGTGCATTAATACAATAAGAACTAATATATTATATATGAACTCTATAAAAAGTGCAAAAACAATACTAGTAACAAGCTGTAAGGCTCAGGAAGGAAAAAGTTGGGTCTCAGCAAATATTGCAGCTACATTTGCTGAAACAGGTAAGAAAGTTCTACTAATAGATGCAGATATGAGAAAGGGTAGAGCAAACAAAATATTTAAAGTAAATAATACTGAAGGACTATCAAACTATTTATACTTTATGACTGGAGATATAAAAGAAGACTTAGAATTAGCAAAGAAATATGTTAAAACTACAGACATACCAAACTTACATATTTTAACAAATGGAACTATACCACCAAATCCATCAGAATTACTAGATTCAAATAATATGAAAGAATTAATTGCAATTTTCAAAAATACTTATGATGTTATTATTGTGGATGCACCGCCATCTATGCTAGTAACGGATAGTATAGTATTATCAACTATTATAGATTCTACTGTTTTAGTTGTGAATTCTGAAAAAACAAAAATTAATGATTTGATAGGTGTTAGAAAATCAATAGAGATTGTTGGAGGAAATATAATAGGTGCTATATTAAACAAAGTAAAAATGGGTGGAAAAGTATATAGCAAAGGATACTATTACGGACATACTGAAAAAGAGAATAAATGTGAAGTAAAGACAAGGGAACTTATTAGTGTAAATGAAGTTATTGAAGCTGCTAAGAAGAGATTAGAGGAAAAGGAATATAATATTTTTGAGGAAATAAAACTACCTATAACAACTAACACAGATAAAGAGACTGTTGAAGAAGATATAGTGGAAGTTGAAGATACACAAAGTAAGTATTTTAATAAGATAATAAATACTGTATCAGATATAAAAAGACAAATAAATAGAAATTCATTAGATAGTAATAATGAAAAAGAAACTAGTAAAGCATATATAGAAGATGTAATTACTAGAAAATTGTCAGAATTTAGAGAGAATAGTAATTTAGAGTTTAAAGAGGAAATACAAGCATTAAATTACGCAAATGAATTAAATAAGATATCAAATGAAATTAAAAATATTAAATATGCAGATGAACTTAACAAAATATCAGAAAAGATAGAGAATATAAATGCAAACTTTAATGATATAGAATATAAAGATGAAATAGAAGCTGTATATAATGAAATAAAATCAATTAAAGAAGATAATAATAGAGTAACAAGAGATGAAATAGAAGAAATAGTGGGAAGAAGAGCATTAACAAAAGAAGAAATAGAACAAATAGTAAGCAGTAAAGCATTGACAAGAGATGAAATAGAAGAAATAGTAGGAAAAAGAGCCCTAACAAA
>JAAWPK010000037.1 GCA_022799935.1 Clostridia bacterium | reverse complement strand
TGATCTAAATCTTTGTAGAACTCTAGAATTTGCTTTTTTTCATTTGGACTAAAATAAAAATAATTATATTCAAGAATTCTTTTTAAGTTTTTTTCTTCATAAAAATCTAATATAGTGTCTGTAAGAATAGAAGAAATCTTATCATAAAATAAAGTTATATTATCATCTGTAGTATGAACAATTACATTATCGAAAGATTTAAACTCATGACTTGATATATAAAGGTGATCTAATTCTAATGAAGATATTCTACTAAAAAGATAGTTTATAATATCTTTGCAATTATTTTTTACACAAAGCGATTTCATTTAAAAAAAGACCCCTTTCAAACTTGATACATGTATATTATTTACTAAAAAAATTTTAGATATACATTATCTTATTCAAAAAAGATCTTTTTGAAACTTGTATAAATTATATATATATTTTATAATCAATATCTGGGAATATAGCGTCTTTTTCAGATATATCTGTTAAAAATTCTTCATCAATCTCATTATTTTTTATCTGGTTATAAAGTTTAGTAAATCTACCAACATGATCTTTGGTTCTTCTTTTTGCATAGTCAACCATAGTTCCGATTTGTTATAATAAAATTCCAGTCACTGCTTTGAGCAAGGAGAAGTTCTCTTGCACATTGATTTAAAGCAGCTATCTTTATTTTTTCAGTTTCGTTTGAAAAAGTATTTGCAAGTTCAACCATTCTATCACCACAAATATGTAAGTGCCTTACTACATAGTCGTTAAGTTCATTTAGCCATACTTCACTGTAACCATTTGCGCCCCAACTAGAACGACAAGGTGTAGAGCTTTGAATTTCTGGATATTTATCAATAAATTCTCCTGGTGTTATTAATTTAAAGTCTGATTTATCATAATATATTTTTTTAAACAAAATATATAACCAATAAGGACCTTCATACCACCAATGTCCAAAAAGTTCTGCATCATATGGGCAAAGAATAATTGGTGGAGTTTGCATATATTTAGAGAGATTAGTTATTTGAGATTGCCTTGAATCAAAGAAATGTCCTGCTTGCTTTTCTGCAGAATCCATGGCCCATTGAACATCATATAAATCTTTGTTTTCAGTTTTTCCAGTAATTCTGTGATATTTTATACCTGTATTAACCCTTACACCATCATGAGCAATATAGGGTCTAATGTAATCATAATCAGCTTCATATCCAATATCCCTATAAAATTCACGATAGTTATAATCTCCTGGATATCCGCAAATAGAACTCCAAACTTGCTTTGAAGCTTCTAAATCACGACCAAAAGCTGTAATTCCGTCAGGAGAAACAATAGGAGCAAAAGTACCATAAACAGGTGTTGGATTTGCATATAGAATACCATGGGATTCAGTTATAATATATTCTATCCCAAATTCTCTTAAATATTTGTCTGCTTCTGGAACATATCCACATTCTGGAAGCCATATACCACGAGGTTTTCTTCCAAAAAATCTTTCATAAGTTTGTACACCAACTGCGATTTGTGCTCTTACAGTTTTCTCATTGACATATAAAATAGGGAAGTATCCGATGTGTTGCTCCGACAAGTTATAATTTCTAAAACTCCAATATCTTGAAAGTGCTTAAAACCTTGGATAAGATTACACTTGTATTCTTCTTTGAAAACATGTAAATCAGAAGTGTATCTATCTAAATAATATTTAGATAGATTATTCATCTTAGGATTATCTTTAGTTCTTTTAAGTTCTTTTTTACATAATTCTATATGTTTTAACAAATAATTTATATATTTCTTTTGAAGTAATTTGCTATCTAACATAGAAAGAAGAGGAGGGGTAAGTGACATAGTAATTCTAAAGTCTACTTTTTCTTCCTCCAATTTCTTAAAATTTGTAAGTAAAGGGATATATGTTTCAGAAATAGCTTCAAAAAGCCATTCTTCTTCTAGATAATCGTCACTTTCTGGGTGGTGCACAAAAGGTAAGTGTGCGTGTAAGACAAAACTTACATATCCTTTTGGATTATTAGTCATTTGTTTTTTCCTCTTTCTATTTTCTTAAAATAAACTCACCAGAAGATGGGTTTGTAAAATCATTTAATATTTCATCTTTATATAAAGTGCTATATACATCATATACATTTCCATATATTTTATCCATATCATTTATGAATCTTAGACTTCCAAAATCTTTGGAAGAAACAGTGCCAGTTTTTACATTTTTAAAAACAACATTTCCTAAATTTGATTTTTCAAATAAGATATGATCATTAGGAGATTTAATATCATTTGATGAATAGATGTGTATATATTCATTATTGTTATGTATCATTTTTCTACCAAGTTCTATAATATAATCACAATCAGGTTCTTGAGTTCTAATGTACCAACTATTTGCAAAATCATTTATTTCTATTTCAAAAGAATAATTTTTTGTTAAATTATGAATTATAAGAATAGGAATTGTTTCATAAAAAAGATTCTCTCCATATTTATCTGTTAAAGCATTTCTATCATCATCAGACAGATCCCAATAAACAAATAGAGTGGTAGGAGTTTGAGCAAGAATTTTTACTACTGTTTGATTATATCTATATGGTAAATCATAATATTCTGCAAGCATAGTTTTTGCTGTAGGTTTGATTTTTGTACTAGAAGAAGTTCTTTTTGATTTAGAAGATGAAGCTTTAGTTTTTGGGGAAGAAGTAGGAGCTTTTTTAGAAGTAGTTTTTGAAGTAGACTTTTTAGTAGTTTTCTTCTCTTCATTCTTACTTTCTGTTTTAGTAGATTTAGTTGTCTTAGAAGTAGTTTCTTTTTTTGCTTTTTTTATGCTTTCTTTATTCTTAACCTCTTTAGAAACAACTTTAGTTTTTTTAGTAGTCACTTTTTCCTTTTTTTCTTTATTTTCTTCTTTTTTTGTTTTATTTACAGATTCTTTTGCCATAAAACTTCCTCCTTAGTAAAATTATATTCCTACATATCATATATCAAAAAACAAATAAATTCAATATAATTCTTAATAAAAAATTAAAAACTTGCAAAAAAAACGACCCTATGTTATAATTACAATTAATTTGATAAGAACATATGGTCAAAGCTACTACAAAAGCTTTGACTAAAAACAGTAAAAAGGAATGTGAAAGTATGGCTAAACCAGTAGAATTTGGAATAGGCTTTTTAACAGGAAGAACAAATTTATGTAATATCATTAATAATTGTTACAAGGATATGATAGAACAAGTAAAAGACTATCCAGATGGTGTTAATTTAACAATATTTATACTATATGATTTAGAATATCAACACACAAAAAGAGAAGAATTTTATACATTAAAAGATGATGTGTACAAAAAGATACAAGTCAAGTATATTACTCCAGAGGATATTGAAGAAGAAAAGAAAATACTTAAATCAAGATATAATTTAACTAGAGATGAAGTAGACTTGTTTTTAGGGACAGGATATGCTAGAGCAAGAAATGCAATAATGTATTTTGCTTTAAAAAGAAAAATAGATTATCTATTATTTTGGGATGATGATGAATACCCTTATGCGAATATAAAAGGTGACAGAAATAAGATTATATGGGAAAAGCAAAATAATATATTGGAACATTTGAATGTAATAACATATTCAGATGTAACTATAGGACACAGATGTGGGAATATGTCTCCTGTACCATATATAGAGTTTGAAAAAGATGATATAAAGGAAAAAGAATTTAAAGAATATATAGATGCTGTAAGTAATGAAGTAATATCTTGGGATAAAATAAAAAGAAGTATGAGCAAGGAAGCTAATGGTATGTCATTTGCTGAAAAAGATATAACAGAAGGAAAGGACAAGATTGTATTAAAACATGTAGGACTTAAAAATTGGTTATATGCTTCTGGTATATGTTTGAATCTCACTCATTTAGATAAAATACCAGCATTTTATAATCCTCCAAATGCAAGAGGAGAGGATACATTCTTTTGTACATTACTTAATGAAGCACAGGTAGTGAAAGTTCCAACATATCATTTCCATGATAGTTTTTTGAGATATACTGGAATTGTTAAAGGACAATTTCCAAAGAAATTTGAGAAAATACCTTTGAGTGACTCAAGTGTTGGTGAAAGATTTTTAAAAGCTTCTATTGGTTGGATAAAATACAAACCATTACTTATGTATATAATGCAGAGAAAAACATATTTAAGAGATATAGAAGTTGCAAAGGAACAGCTTAAAAATAGTATTGAAAAGATAAATGAAATATTCCCTGACAGTGATTTCTTAGGATTGGTAGAAGAACTTGAAAAATATGATGAGGCAGTACAAGAACATTATCAGGAATATCTAAAAACTAATGATGTGTGGAATAGAATAAAAGCTCAAATACAGTTAGGAATAAAGCCAGAAAACTAAAAATCTGGCTTTTGTTATAAATAAATTATTGACAAAAATATACATTTATGTTAAAATATTAAACTGTAACCGCATAAGTCAAGGTACATAAAGTCTAATTAAGTTTAGATACCTATATTTTAAGGTTAGCGAGTATACAAAAAAAAGGGAGGTGCTTTCATAATGTACGCTATAATCGAAACATGTGGAAAGCAATATAAAGTAACAGAAGGAGATGTAGTATTCTTTGAGAAATTAGAAGCTGAAGAAGGAAAGAAAGTTAAATTTGATAAAGTAATCCTTGTATCAGATAATGGAAAAGTAGAAGTAGGTACTCCTTATGTTAAAGGTGCTAAAGTTGAAGGAACAGTAATTGCACATGGTAAAGGTAAAAAAATCATTGTTTTCAAATATAAACCTAAAAAGAATTATAGAAGAAAACAAGGACATAGACAACCATACACAAAAGTAGAAATTACATCTGTAAAATTAGCAACAGCTGAAACAAAAACATCTGAAAAGAAGACAGAGACAAAAACAGCTGAGAAGAAAACAAGTACAAAAAAAGAAGAAGTATAATTTCGAACTTATAAAACTTTAGAGTAGAAAGGAGAGATTTACCATGGCACATAAAAAAGGGCAAGGTAGTGTTAAGAATGGAAGAGACAGTGAGTCTAAACGCCTTGGGGTAAAAAGAGCAGATGGTCAATTTGTCTTAGCAGGAAATATCTTAATGAGACAAAGAGGAACAAAAATACATCCAGGAACTAATGTAGGTATTGGTAGTGATGATACACTTTATGCAAAAGTAAATGGAATAGTTAAATTTGAAAGATTAGGAAAAGACAAGAAGAAGGTAAGTGTTTACCCAGAAGAACAAGAATAAAAAAATTAAGCGCTAGGGCACTTTGCTCTAGCGTTTTTGTTTAAATAAAGGAGAAAAATCTTGAAAGAAAGAGTATTATTAGGTATGAGCGGTGGAGTTGACAGCTCTACAGCAGCATTTCTATTAAAAAAACAAGGATATGAAGTAATTGGAATAACCCTAGAATTATGGCAAAATAATGAAGAGAAAGAGATAGAACGGAGGTTGCTGTTCGGTTTCAGTAGTACAAGATGCTAAAAAAGTTTGTGATACTTTAGGAATATCACATTATACTATGGATTTTAAAAATGAATTTAAAAAGTATGTAATAGACGATTTTATTAAGTGTTATCAAGATTGTAAGACACCAAATCCTTGTATAGAATGTAATAAATATATAAAATTTGATTTGCTTTATAAAAAAGCAAAAGAATTAAAATGTGATTATATAGCAACAGGACATTATGCAAAAATAGCATATAGTGATAAATATGATGAATATGTATTAAAAAAGTCAAATGAAAATAAAAAAGATCAGACATATTTTTTATATGGTATAAAAAAGGAAATATTACCACAAATATTGTTTCCACTTGCTGAATTTAATGATAAAAGTGAAATAAGAAAGATTGCTATGGAAAATGGAATAATTGTAGCAGAAAAAAAAGATAGTCAAGAGGTTTGCTTCATACCAGATAATAATTATGGGAAATTTTTAGAGAATAGTATAGGAAAAAATATAACACGGACGGAAATATTGTACTAAAAACAGGAGAAAGAGTTGGAAAACATAAAGGATTAATATATCATACTATTGGACAAAGAAAAGGTTTAGGAATTGCATATAAAGAACCCTTATATGTACTTAGTTTAAATGAAGAAAAAAATGAATTGGTTGTTGGAACAGAAAAAGAATTGTATCAAGATAAATTATATGCAAAAAACTTAAATTATTTAGTAGATTTTGAAAAATGGGATAAAGATGTATATGCAAAAATAAGATATAGATCTAATATTGCTAAGGTAAAAGTAAAAAGAGAGAATGAGAAAATAGAAGTTAGATTTGAAGAACCACAAAGAGCTATAACAAAAGGACAATCAGTTGTGTTTTATGATATTTCAGGAATTGTACTTGGAGGAGGAAAGATAATTTGAAAATCTAACCAAAAAAGACTTTATTTTTTTAGGAATATTATATATAATTAAAAAATAATAATATAAATAGAAAATACTACTAAAAAGTCAAGGAGAAAACTTAAGATGAATAAAGTACTTAAGAAAATAGTTTATATAATTGGAATAATACTACTTTTAATAGTATTTGGATTAAACATAGTTTATACAGCACATATAGAATATGATGAATATGTTGAAATTGCTTTTAATAGTATTAAATATGTAATTCGGTTTTTTACTTCTATCATATACTTTATATAATATATGTAAAATTCTGAAATACAAAGGTAAGAATATCAAAAAGAAACATATAATATTTGCGATTATTATCATAGTATATATAGTTTTACAAATCGTATGGATAAATATAAGAAATACATCACCACTTTATGATCAAAAGACTACATATGAAGCTGCAAAAGGAATTGCAGAAGGTAAGTTTAAAGAAGTAATAGAAGAAGGAACAACATATGATGCAAAACTACAAAATAAAAGATATTTTGAATGCTATCAGCAACAATTTACAACAGCGTTTGTATGGAGTGTATTATTTAGGATTTTTAGAACTACAAGTTTTAATTTAATAGAATATTTTAATGCAATATGTAATGGATTGACTATTTTTTCAATATATTTGATATGTCTAGAACTTTCGAAGAAATATAAGATAAACAAGCATTTAGGAATATTTTTAAGTTTAACATTTATAACAATTCCTATGCTTTCTACATTTATTTACGGAGATTTATCTAGTATTACATTTGCATTATTTTCAATATACTTTATAATGAAATATACAAGAGAAAAAAATCTGAAATATGCTATATTTTCAGCTGGTAGTATGTGTATTTCATATATGCTGAGAATGAATATGCTAATATTTATAATAGCAATTTCTATATATTTGTTTTTTGATATTATAAGTGAAAAGCAAGACACTAAGCAAATTTTAAAGAAATTTGGAATAATGTTTATGTTTTTATTAATAGTAGTGGGGCCAGCAAATATAATTAAAAATTATTATTTAAATAAATATAATTTAGAAAAGAATGAAAACTTTCCAGTATTTGGATATATTTATATGGGAATGCAAGAAGCATATTCATCTCCTGGTTGGTTTAATTATCCAATTGCAAATGTCACATTTGAATTAGGAAAAGAAGAAGCAAGTAAGATGTATAAAATAGTAATAAAATTAAGGACAGAAGAAATTATTAAAAAGCCAAAGTACATATTAGCATTTTATAGAGATAAAACAGCTTCAATGTGGGCAGAAAATACATATGCTGCTATACATTATAATTTATCACGAAATTTTGAAGGTGGTAAAGAAACATATCCAGATGAATTAGACAAAAAACTTATAGAATCTGAAAGCTTTTTGTATATATATCAAAAGGCATTAATAATTATAATATTTGGAGGAAGTATAGCTGTACTATTTGAAAATAGAAAAAATATTTCCAATGAATTAATACTGTTACTTACAATTTTTATAGGTGGATTTTTATTTCATACAATTTGGGAAGCTAAATCCAGATATATAATACCTTATATAGTAGTATTAATTCCTATTGCTTCAATAGAAATAAATAAAATAAAGTTTAAAAGAATGGAGAAAAAAGATGAATTTACCAAACAGACTAACAGTAATTAGAATTTTACTTGTACCAGTGATGGTTATAATACCTTTTTTGAGAATTGAAGGAGAAATATTAAATATTCCATACTCATTTTTGATAATGAATACTATTTTTATTATAGCATCTATAACAGATAAACTTGATCGGATATATTGCAAGGTCAAGAAATCAAGTTACAAATTTTGGGAAATTTTTGGATCCAATAGCAGATAAGATACTTGTACTTGCTGCAATGCTTATACTTGTGGAATATGGAAATTTACCAGCTTGGATACCAATAATTGTTCTTACTCGTGAGTTTGTTGTATCTGCATATAGACTGATTGCAGTAGAACAAGGAGGAAAAGTAATAGCTGCTTCAAATTGGGGAAAACTAAAAACAGTAACACAAATGATAGCAATAATACTTGCTTTTATAAATATAAATGGAACTAACATATTTTGTGGATTTTTGAGTGGAGAGCTTACAGGCATAACATTTACAATAAATATATTAACATCACTTATGATGATAATTTCAGTTATAGCAACAATATTTTCAGGTTGGGATTATGTTAAAAACGGAAAAGATATACTTAAAGATATGTAAGGAGAGAGAACAATGGATAAAGAAGAAGCAAAAAAAAGAATATTAGAGCTTAGAGAAAAAACAGAGTATTATGCAAATAAATATTATGATGAAGATAAGCCAGAAATATCAGACTTTGAATATGATATGCTTATGGTAGAACTTAGAAATTTAGAAGGAAAATATCCAGAATTTATAGATAAAGATTCATTAACACAAAAAGTACGGTGGACATGTAAAAGAAGGGTTTGAAAAAGTTGAACATGAAGTTCCTCTTCAAAGCTTACAAGATGTATTTACAATAGAAGATTTAAGACTGTTTGATACTAGAGTAAGAAAAGAAACAAATGAAGAAAAAATAGAATATACGGTAGAAGCAAAAATAGATGGGTTATCTGTTGCTATTGAATATATAGATGGAGAATTTGTAAGAGGAGCAACTCGTGGAAATGGACAAGTTGGAGAAGATGTTACAGCAAATCTTAAAACTATCAAAAATATACCTAAGAAATTAAAAGAAAAAGTAAATCTTATAGTTCGTGGAGAAGTTTTTATATCAGCTGCTGATTTTGAAAAAATGAATGAAGAGCAAGAAATTTTAGAAGAAAAGACATTTGCAAATGCTAGAAATGCAGCTGCACGGTTCACTAAGACAATTAGACAGTAAAAAAACAGCAAAGAGGCCATTGGATATATATATTTTCAATATACAAAGATTAGAAGGCAATACATTTAATTCACATTATGAACAACTTAAATATTTAGAAAGTTTAGGTTTTAATGTTAATCCTTTAAAAAAACATTGTATACGGAATAGAGTCAGCAATAAAAGAAGTAGAAAGAATTGGTGGTATAAGAGAAAGCCTTGGGTTTGGAACAGATGGTGCTGTAATAAAAGTAGATAATTTAGATTTAAGAGAAATGTTAGGAACAAATTTTAAAACACCAAGATGGGCTATCGCATATAAATATCCACCAGAAAGAAAAGAAACAATTTTAAAGGATATAGTATGCCAGGTTGGAAGAACTCGGAGCAATAACTCCAATGGCAATACTTGAGCCAGTAAAGCTTGCAGGTTCTACAATATCTAAAACAACACTTCATAATGAAGATTTTATAATTTTAAAAGACTTAAAAATAGGAGATCATGTAATAATACAAAAGGCAGGAGATGTTATACCTGAAGTTGTAGAGGCAGTTTTAGATAAAAGAACAGGAGAAGAAAAGGAATTTGTTATGCCAGATACTTGTCCTGTGTGTGGTGCTCTTGCTATAAGGGAAAAGGGAGAAGCAGTAAAAAGGTGCATTGGAATAGAATGTCCAGCAAGAAAACTCAGAAATATAGTACATTTTGCTTCAAAAACAGGTATGGATATTGATGGGCTTCGGATATGCCATAATAGAGCAATTAATTGAAAAAGGATTATTAAATAGTATTTCAGATATATATTATCTGAAAAAAGAGGATATTGCTTCACTTAAAAAGAGTGGAGATAAGTTTGCAACTAACTTAATAAATGCAATAAATGAAAGCAAAAAAAATAGTTTAGATAAATTAATAAGTGCACTTGGAATAAGACATGTAGGTACAAAATCATCAAAAATACTTGCAAAAGAATATGGAAATATGGACAAACTTATGAAAGCAAATGTAATTAATTTAAGTTTTATAGAAGATATAGGAGAAGTAACTGCAAAGAGTGTTTGTGAATTTTTTGAATTAGAACAGACAAAAGATTTAATCGGAAAATTAAAAGCAGCTGGAGTTAATATGAAAGAAGAAGAGACTGATGAGAAAGATAACAGGTTTGCAGGAATGACATTTGTTTTAACAGGGACACTCGAAAAATACACAAGAGATGAAGCTTCTGAAATAATAGAAAAATTTGGTGGAAAGACATCTGGTTCAGTTTCCAAAAAGACAAGCTATGTAATAGCTCGGAGAAGAAGCAGGAAGTAAACTTACAAAAGCTGAGGAACTTGGGATAACTATAGTTACAGAAAAGGAATTTGAAGCTATGATAGAGTTATAGATAATATAGGAAGGATTAAAAGTTAATGGAGAATCATACATTTGAAGAATTTTTAGAAATTTTAGATGATGGATATCAAGTATATTTTACTTATATGAAAAATAGATATTTAATATTTAAGACTGCAGAGAACTGTTACACACAAAAGTTAATAGCTGTTCGGACAAAGAAATCCTCCTGCTAGCATATCTATGGTAACTAGAAAATATATAAATGAAATATATAAATTTATGGAAGATGTAGAGTATAAATATGATGTATAAAGGAAAAGTAAAATCTGGCTTTGGAAATGCGTCATTTTGGATGGAAAAGATAAGCAAAGCCTTTGAAAATAAATATGAAATAAAACCATTCTTAGGAACTTTAAATGTAAAATTAAATGGAGAATATATTTTAAATACTGATGAAAAAATATTAGCACACGAATATGGAGGAGACTTTGATGTGTTAGTAAGTAATTGTAAAGTTTTAGGAAATAAATCATATATATTAAGAACAGAAAAGAATAATACAAAAGATGGAGATCATTCACTTGAAATAATAGAAATTGTATCAAATGTGAATTTTAGAAAAACATATAATTTGAAAGATGGAGATATTATTGAAATAGAACTTGACAAATAATATAAGTTAGACATATAATCATAAAAAGATAAGGGAGTAATTGGCATATAGTTTATGTAGTAAAGTCCAACAACCGATAATTAAAATATCTGGACTTACTTTAAATAATGAGACTTGTCTGTTTAGAAGATTTAGTCATCTAGGCAGAACAAGTCTTTTGTTTTGTAAAAAGGAGGAAGCTATGATAAAAGCAATTGTATTAATATTAATAGGATTTGCTCTTTTAATAAAAGGAGCAGACTTTTTAGTAGAGGGAAGTAGCAAGATATCAAAAAGATTTCATATTCCAGAAATCATAATAGGATTAACAATAGTGTCAATAGGAACATCAATGCCAGAGTTATTTGTAAGTATAACATCAGCACTAGAAGGATATCCAGATATGGCAATTGGGAATGTGCTTCGGAAGTAATGCATGTAATCTTTTACTTATACTTGGGTTATCTGCAATAATAAGACCAATAGCATTCAAGAAAGAGACAAGACTAATAGAGATACCAATGTGTCTAGTTGTAACAATTATATTTTTAGCAGTTTGTAATCTTGGTCAAAATGTGACTAGAACTGAAGGAATAGGATTAATTGTATTATTTGCTTTATTTATTGCTTATACTATATTTATGGCAATAAAAGGAGAAAAATTTGAAAATAAAGAAGATATAGTAAAAGAAAAAGAGGAAGAGAAAAAAAGTTCATTATCGAAAGAGATTATATATGTAATAATAGGTGTTATAGCATTAAAATTTGGGGGAGACTTTACAGTAGATAATTCAGTATTTTTAGCAGAAATGTTTAATATAAGTGAAAAAATTATAAGTGTAACAATACTTGCTATTCGGAACAAGTCTTCCTGAACTTGTAACAAGTATTACAGCTGCAAAAAAAGGAAATAGCGATATAGCAATAGGAAATATTATTGGATCAAATATTTTTAATATATTACTTATAATAGGGGTATCAAGTGCAATAACTCCAATAGTATATAATGTAACATATAATATAGAAATGGCATTATTGATACTTGGAACAATAATACTTGCATTATTCCCAGTAATACCACCTAAAAATGAAATGAGCAGATTTAATGGTTTAACTTATTTATTTTTATATGTAACATATTTGGTTGTATTGTTTAATATATAAAATATGAAAGGATAAAATATATGGGAGTATTAGAGATATTTTTAATTGCAGTAGGTCTTGCAATGGATGCTTTTGCAGTTTCTATTTGTAAAGGACTATCAATGAAAAAAGCAGATTTCAAAAAAATAAGTATTATAGGATTGTATTTTGGAGTATTTCAAGCAGGTATGCCAATAATAGGTTATTTTTTAGGAAAAGGATTTGAAAGTTTTGTAGTACAAATAGATCATTGGATAGCTTTTATATTGCTTTTGTTTATAGGAGCTAATATGATAAGAGAAGCTCTTAGCAAAAAAGAAGAAGAAACAAGTGATGACATAAGTTTTAAAACAATGATAATTTTAAGTATTGCAACAAGTATAGATGCCTTAGCCATAGGTATAACATTTGCCTTTTTAAATGTAAGTATGATGTTTGCAGCAATTATAATAGGAATTATAACATTTGTATTATCAGTTATAGGGGTACTTATTGGAAATAAATTTGGAAATAAATATGAAAAAAGAGCAGAGTTATTTGGGGGGACTGTATTAATCTTAATGGGAATAAAAATATTACTTGAACATTTAAATATAATTTGAGAAATTTCCAACAAAAATTGTATCTAAAATTGTCGTAACTTATATAAGAATAAATATAGTTATATGTGGAGGACAAGAATGCAAAAAAATACATTATCTGAAATATTTAATCGCATAAGAAATAATGAAACAACTGCAATAGAAATATTATATAGTGAATATAAAGAATTAATATATGGAATTTCCTATAGTATAATAAAGAATAGGGAAGCTTCAGAAGATATTGTTCAAAATATATATTTAAAGATAGTAAAAATGGACAGAGGTTTACTTCCTACAAATTACGAAATGAGTTGGCTATATTCAGTTACGAGAAATGAAACTATTAATTATATTAAAAAAACAAATAAAGAATTAAATGTGAGTGATATGTATGAAATATCGGTAGAAGATGAAAATATAAATAAAATAATAGATAAAGATACATATAATAAAATAATAAATAAATTAGGTGATAAAGATAAAGAAATAGTTTCTTTAAAAATATTAGGAGATAGGAAATTTAAAGAAATTAGTGAAATTTTGAAAATGCCAATTGGTACAGTACAGTGGAGATATTATAAAGCATTACATCAGATTAAGATTGTAATTGGAAATATTGCAATGCTTGTTTTAGGAGGTACTTTATATTTAAGTCAAAAATTTACAAAACATAAAGAACAGGAGCTGTTTGATGTACAAGAAAACAAAGAAAATAGTACAAATGATAGTACTTTTAGAGAAGAAAATAAGGAAGAACAAAAAGGTGGAGATATTAAAAAAGATACAGAAACTACAAAAGCAGAAAGTATAACAAATAATATGATAGACAATGTAAATATAGGAGTAGATAGTTCATTAAATAGTATACCTAAAGACAATAATATAAATATTAAGATAGATAGATTCTTTAATTATGTTATAAATAATAAAGACGAAATGCCTAAAGAATTTGAAAATATAGAGCAATTTCAGGAGTTTTACACAATAATTGAAAGGTTAGAATTTAATTATACAGAAGATATGTTAAACACTTTCAAGAAGAAAAATATAGAAAGGTTAAAAATTATAATCTATTCAATAAAGGAGATGTTTATAAGAAACAAAGGAAAGCTATTATTAAAAGCTACAAGAGAAGATTTTTTTAATGTATATGATAGTTGTAAAAACTTTGAAGACTCATATAAGAATACAGAAAATGAGATTAAAAGTTTTTTTGATTATTACTATATAAGTATTATTAGAAAATTACAAGCTAAATTATAGCTTTATTTTTTTACTCAAAAGGAGGTTTAAAATGATAGAACCATATAATTTAGATACGAATTCTAACATGAATTTAGTATTAGGCACAATAATGGAAAAAGCTTTTTTTTTCTGATTATTCTTATAACAACTTGGATTTTTGTTAGTTTAGTAATTTGGCTTATTCGGAAGCCACATAAAATCCGAAAGGACAATAAAATTTGGTGTAAGAAACTTTGTAGTAAGCATATTAATACAATTTCTTATCTTAACAATACCAATGATTATAGTCTTTTTTAATAATGGAGGTAAATTTTAGTGAAGAAATTAAAAAGCAAATTAGGAAAAATAACAGTATTACTTACAACCGCTATCACAACTCTAATGAATGTAACAAGTTATGCAACAACAATAGGAGTACAAGAAGTTGAAGTAGCTACACAAAATGTAAAAGATGCAGTCATTAAATTAGCAATGCCTGTGCGGCTCTGTGTTAATGTTTGTTAGTATTGTTATTATTGCAATAAAATTAATTGTTAATGCAAATAATCCCAATGAAAGATCTAAAGGAATTGGAGGACTTGCTTGGGTGGCAGCAGGTTTTATGCTATTAAGCTTAGCCTTAATAGTTTCTGGAATCATTTTAAGCGTATCAACAAATGGTTCGGGTTCCATGATTGGAGGAGGTCAAAGTGCAGGTTTATAACGTACCTTATAATTTCAATCATGAGGAGAAGGTTTTTGGAGGATATGTATCAATTAGACAGGCAATATATTTAATATTTGGAGCATCGATGCTTGGAATATTTTTTATACCACTGATTAATACTTTTGTAAAAATATTATTATTTATGATATTAGCCACGATGTTTATTATGTTTGCCTTCTTAAAAATTGATGAAACCAATGCAGATAAAT
>JAAWPK010000036.1 GCA_022799935.1 Clostridia bacterium | reverse complement strand
TAATTCATCACTCATATTGATTTGTTTTTTAATAATATGTAACATAATATCACAAAAACCTCCTTTTTTCAATAGTTTTAGTCAAAAAAAGTCCAACTCCTAAGAGCTGGAATAAGATTTTTGTGTTCATCAAATTTTTCATAGTCTTAAAATTAAGTTATATCAAGGCTTTCAAAAAGTTCGACGAAAATTGCTTGTGGTGCCCAAGGTGGGACTCGAACCCACATGGTTTCCCGCACGATTTTGAGTCGTGTGCGTCTGCCAGTTCCGCCACTCGGGCATTTCACATTTAGTTTTTGCTAAAAATAAAGTATATATATAATACCACTATTTGTTCTATTTGTAAAGATTATTTTTTAATATGAGTGATTAACTTGTGATAATCTTACCTTCAACCTTTATTTGTTAAAAAATGTTGAAATATGTATAAAAATCTTATATAATACTTCTTGTAATTGTATTTTAGGAGGTATTTTTAATGTCTAACAAAATTTTTATTTCTCATGGAGATATCATTTTGGATAAAATATATGATGAAAACTTAAATTTAATTAAACAAGATGGTGGTGGTTGCAATTGGAATGATTTATATAACCTTTCTCTAATGGGTGAAACTTGTTATGCTTTCGGCACATGTCGGAAATGATTATGAAGGAGAAATTGCTATTTCTTCTTTAGAAAAAGCTAATGTAAATACTTCCTATATTGGAATAGAAAATAAACCTACTAATATAATGAATATAATTATCCCTAACTCTAATTTAAATGATAATAGTGTTATCCATTCATGGTATTCCCCTATTACAAACGATTTGACAATGAATTTTTCTAAAAATCTTCCTAACAAATTACCTGATGAATTACAAAAAAAAGAAATCTATCTTATCCTAGATAAATTTCTACCTATAAATTTAGAATTTTTAAATAGTATAAAAAGCAAAAAAGTTTGTCTTGATATTGGACATATTCGTTTTTTTGAACACTTTACAAGACAATATCTACTAAATTTTCTTAGACATGCAGATTATGTACAACTTAATAACTCTACTGTAGATTTGCTTTTTGAAAGATTAAATGTTAAAGATGAATTAGAATTATTTAAATTATTAGACTTAGAATTACTTGTTTTGACTAAAGGTAAAAAAGGAGCACTATTTGTCTTCAAAAATAGTAAGAGAGAACTCTCATATATTTTTAAATCTCCTAAAATAATTGTTGAAGCTTTAGATACTTCAGGTGCAGGAGATGCATTCTTTTCATCAGTTGTTAGAGAATATGCATACACTCAAAAAATAGATGAGAGTTTTGTAAATAGGAGTTTCGAAATTGCAAATTCTGCTTCAAGAGATATTCTTTCTAAAACTGGTAGCAGAAAATAGGTCAAGCTATTCTAATTACTATAATTATCCAATTTGATTTTTTCGCAAAAAAGGTGTATAATATAATTATCCTAATAAAATTTGGAGGAACTTTCATCATGAAAAACATGCCCAAAACTGCCGTCTACATTCCCCCCGAAAAATTCCCTGTTAAGGGAATTCTGGAACATTTTGATATCCATTCGGCGGTGGCAATAAATGGAGCAATCCATTCTTACGGCAACCCTTGTCTCATCTCCGAAAAGATGGTTAACAAGCTCAAGCTCACTGCCAGTCAGATTCACAATGTCGGTTGGACCTATGAGATGTACTGGAGGCCCACTGGCAATATGCTGATGACCATGATCAAGATCATTCAGCGTCCCGACAAGCTCTACTTTGTGTCAACCATCGTAGAGGGAGCTACGAATTACAGCTTCCCTATTACCCCTGAGCACGGCTTTGCTTTCTATCTGGAGGATGAGCAGGAATAAGTAATGTTCCAATAACCTTTGTTTTAGGAGGTGAAAAGCAAAAAAGATTAAGCAAATTGTATACAAGCTTGATCTTTTTTGCTTTTATTTTGTTACCTCATCTAAAACCTTTGATAAATATTTCATACTATTTAGACATTGATCTAAACTATTTCCGTGTTGCTCCTACTTCTATTATACATGAACCTGTTGTTAAATGTTGATTGTACCTAGCTTTTCTAAGTATTATTGGTCTAAATAATCCGCGGATACATATTATCTGCTATTTGCTGTACTTTAATTGCAAACAGTAAATTCTTCCTCCAATTGGGGTGATAAAGTCCGTGAGCCATCTGTACCTATTACAAACATTACTTGAGCACATACTTCATCACCTATTTTTACAGTTGGTCCATAAGTATTGCTACTTCCAACTGCATCTCTATGTAAATCTATTGCAATTTCTGTATCTTTATTCTTGTCTATGATATTTTCTAATGTTTTTAGAGACCTTCCATAAGAACCATTATATGAAGGATAATCATGATATGTTTTATCATGTATTACGGTTTTTCCATATTCTTTTAAATATTTTTCTAATTCATCAGCAACTCTCGATACTGTATAATTTAAGTCTGTTGTTCTATAACTTCCTGTCATTTCATATTTATATTTTTCACTTGATGTGTAACTTTCACAAGTATGAGTATGGTATATTACAAATTTTTGCTTATTAGTTATAGTATAGCTAGGATCTGCAAGAATACTTTTTAGATCATATTCTGTTTGATTATTTATTTTTACAGAATTTGAATTATCTGTATATGAAGCTTTTATATTATTATCATTTATAACTTCTGTCTTTAAATCTCCAGTTACCTCATCAGTTTTATTTTGTTCGTCATTTTCTAGTTTCTCTTCATTACTACTTTCATTCTCATTTTCTTTTATATCATTATTCATATTTTCTATTTCTTCTTTTTCTTCATCTTCTAAATTTTCTAGCATTGCAAGCTCTATACCTAACATCTTTTCAGCATTTGTTTTCTCATTATTTTCCTTTTTTACTGAATTTTCTTCATACGAGAGTATTGGAAGCTCCATTTTTAAAAGACATAAAAAAGAAGAATTTTTTATTTTTGCAAATATTCCTTCTTGCTTTTCAAATTCTTCTTTTTTATTCATCGCACTTATGACTACTGCTATTATAGTTACTATTATTATAAAGCAACATGCATATTTTATTAAGTCTCTTAATTTAATTACTGCTATATTCATAAGTTCTCCTTTGTCCATATATATCTAAATAATATATATGCTTTCTATAGAGAGTTTATGAATTTATATTTTATTTATAATTTTCCTTTTCTTCTCTTATCATTGCTGGTTCTCCATGCCCTGGATATATTACAGTTTCATCTGGAAATCTTAATAATTTCTGCTTTATAGATTTCATTATTTCTTCTTTTGAACCGTGTTGGTAAATCATATCTTCCATATGTTCCTTTAAAAAGTGTATCACCTGTAAATAGTATATTAAATTCTTCTAAATAAAGCGAAGTTCCTCCGACTTGTATGACCAGGAGTATGTATAACCTTTAATACTAAATTTCCAATATGAAGAGTATCACCATCATCTACTCTTGAATCTGCTTCTATTTCAATATTTTTCATTCCAAGATGAGATGTTAGATTTACTCTTATATCTCTTAAATTTTCATTTTCTGTTCTGTGTACTAAAAATTTAGCACCTGTTCGTTCTCTCAATTCTTCTAAAGCTCCGAATATGATCTGCATGGCAATGTGTTAAATAAATATATTTCAACTTTATTCCGTAGTATTTCTAACATTTCCATTATTTTATTACATTCCCCTGCTGGATCTATTACCATTGCTTCATTTTCTTTTTCATCTGCTACTACATAGCAATTAGTAAAGTTTTCTATTGATGTTTCTATTTTTATTCTCTTTAATATCATTTGTTACACTTCTTTCTACCTTAGGTTATTTTTTTCTCTTAACTTCATACACACTATCTATTTTTCTTAGTGCTTTTAGTACTTTATTTAGTTCTTCTACATTCTCTACTTCTAAAGTCATTTCAGTTGTTACTATTCTTTCTTTATTTACTTTAGAATTAATTAAAAGCATTACTGCTTTTGAATTATTTATTTCCTTTGCCATATCTGCAACTAGTCCATCTCTATCATTTGAGTGAATTTCTACATCAACTTTATATGAGGCTTTTTCTGTTTCAGACCATTCTACATCTATTATTCTTTCTTCTTCTTGGAATAATTCTTTTATATTAATACAATCTTTTGTGTGTATTGATACTCCTCTACCTTTTGTAATATACCCTATTATTTCATCACCTGGTACTGGATTACAACATTTTGAAAATTTTACTAAGCAATTATCTATCCCTTTTACTATTACTCCTGAATTTGCATTCTTGTTAGGTGTTTTCTTTTTCTTTGCAAGCTCTTCTATCTTCTCATCTATATTCTCTACTTCATGATCTTTTCTATATTCATAAAGTAATTTTGATATTATTTTTCCTGCTGATATTGCTCCAAATCCTACTGATGAATACATATCATTTATACTTGGAAATTTATATCTTTCTAATGTAGTATTTATATATTCTGCTTTATATAATTCATTTTCTGTCATACCAATTTTCTTTATTTCCTTTTGAAGCAATTCTTTTCCTTTTTCTATATTTTCTTCTCTCTCTTCTTTTTTGAACCACTGCAAAATTTTATTTCTTGCACTTGAACTTTGAACAAATTTCAACCAATCTTTACTAGGTCCCTTATGATTTTCTGTTGTAATTATTTCAACAATATCTCCATTATTTAGTTTTGTTATAATTGGCATCATTTTTCCATTTATCTTAGCTCCTGTCATTCTATGTCCTATCTCTGTGTGTACATTATATGCAAAATCTATTGGTGTTGCTCCTGTTGGAAGTACTTTTATATCTCCATTTCTAGTAAATACATAGACTTCATCCTCAAATAACTCTGTTTTTAATGTATTCAAAAATTCTTGTGGATCTTGCATATCTTTTTGCCATTCAAGTGTCTCTCTAAGCCAAGACAGTTTATCTTCTTCTACTTTTACAACTGTCTTTTTTACTTTATTTGCTTCTTTATATGCCCAATGAGCTGCAATTCCAAATTCTGCTATCCTATGCATATCCCATGTACGGAGCTGTACCTCAAATGGTGTTCCGTTTTGGTCCGATTAATGTTGTATGTAAGGACTGATACATATTAGCTTTTGGAAGAGCTATATAGTCTTTAAATCTTCCAGGCATAGGATTATATAATTCATGAACAACTCCTAATGCTGCATAGCAATCTTTTACAGAATTTACTATTATTCTAAGTGCTAATAGATCATACACTTGATCTAATCCAATATTATCTCTTTGCATTTTCCTATATATACTATATATATGTTTTGCTCTACCTGTTAGATGTGCATCTATTTTTTGTATTTTTAACTCATTTCTTATTTGCTCTTTTATTTTCTCTATAAACTTTATTCTTTCTCCTCTTTTTTCATCTAATCCTTCGACTATTTCTCTATATTCTTCTGGTTCCAAATATTTGAATGATAAATCCTCTAATTCCCATTTTAAAGAATACATACCAAGTCTATTTGCAAGTGGAGCATAAAGATCCATTGTTTCTCTTGAATTAGCTATTTGTCTTTCTCTTTTTAGGAATTTTAAAGTTCTCATATTATGAAGTCTATCTGCAAGCTTTATAAGTATTACCCTTATATCTTTTCCCATAGCTAAAAACATTTTTCTATAATTTTCAACTTGTTGCTCTTCTCTTGTTGTATATTGGAGTTTTCCTAATTTTGTAACTCCGATCAACCATGCTCGCTATCTCTTCTCCAAATTCTTTTACTAAGTCTTCTTTCGTAATTTCTGTATCTTCAACAACATCATGCAATATAGCTGCACAAATTGTCTCATCATCTAAATTAAGTCCTGAAAGAATATTTGCAACATTAAGAGGATGTATTATATATTCTTCTCCAGACAATCTTTTTTGCCCTTTATGATAATCTTTTGCAAATTGATATGCTTTTAGTATTAACTTTGTATTAATTTTTCTTCTATTTTTCTTCAAAGTATTTATTACATCATAAATTGTTATTTCTTTTTGCTCCTCCATATAGATCCCCCTTATCTAATGTCTTTAAGATTCATTTGAACACTATCTATTCCATTATATGAGTTTATCTCAAGATTACCTACAATGTCAACCTTTTCTCCCAATTTATATTCATCAGCTAAATAGCCTAAATTAAATCCTATTGCATCTATTTCTATGTTATCATCTTTTAATCTTAACTTTAAATGTTTTCCTTCTGATAAAGCTCTTATTGAGTCTATCTTCAAATTCTTTATTGAAAATAAAGGCATTCTATTAGCTTCCCCAAATGGCTCTAATTTCTTTAGCTCTTTTACAATATTGACAGTTAAGTCTTTTAAGCTTACATTCATATCTATGTCTAATACAAGCTGAGCCTTTTGTATATCTAATGTTTTTATATAATTATTAATTTCTTCTTTGAAATCTTTTAAGTTTTCTTTCTTTAAACCTAGACCTACTGCCATAGAATGTCCACCATATTTTTCTAAGTTATGGCTTGTTTTACAAAGTGCTTCATGAAGATCAAGTCCTTGTATACTTCTTCCAGATCCTTTGCAAATTCCATTTTCCTCACATAATAATATACTAGGTTTAAGATACATTTCTGTTATTTTTGATGATACTATTCCTATTACTCCGTGATGCCAACCTTCATTTGAAAGTACTATTATTTCGTTATCTAATTCATTGTTTTGTTCTATTTCTTTTAAAGCTTCATCAAATATTGCTTTTTCTGTTTCTTGTCTTTCTCTATTATATTTATTTAATTTATTTGTAAGTTCTTGTATTTCATTTATATCATCTGTTATAAATAATTTTAAGGCATCATCTGCAAATCCCATTCTTCCACAGGCATTCACTCTTGGTGCAATTCCAAATGATATTGTATTTGAATTTATTCCTTTATATCCTGATGAGATTATAAGCGATTTTAACCCTTGATTTCTTTGAGTTTCTATTAACTTTAATCCTAGTTTTGCAATTACTCTATTTTCATCTATTAATGGTACTATATCTGATATTGTTCCAAGGCACACTAGGTCTAAATATTTTAAATTTTCTTTTTCTTCTATTCCTAGTTTTTTAGATAATCCCTGGATTAACTTGAATACAACTCCAACTCCTGCAAGTTGGTTAAATGGATACTTACTATTTTGTATTTTAGGATCTATTACAGCTATTGCATTTGGCAACTCTTCCAATGGTTCATGGTGATCTGTTACTATAGTGTCTATTCCTAAACTATTTGCATACTCTATATCTTCTATTCCAGATATCCCACAATCAACTGTTATCATAAGTGTTGCTTTATCATCTACTATCTGTTTTATTGCTTCTTTATTTAATCCATATCCTTCTTTTAGTCTGTTTGGAATATGGTAACCTACAATTAGTCCTCTCTCTTCTAAAAATTTTTTTAAAACAGTTGTACTTGTTATGCCATCTACATCATAATCTCCAAATATAACTACTTTTTCTTTATTTTCTATTGCTTTTATTATTCTATCTACTGCAATTTCCATATCTGGAAGTAGGAATGGATCATAAAAATTATTTCTTGTAGGTTCTAGAAATATTTTTATTTTTTCATCATCTAAATCCTTATTTGCTATTATTTGAGCTGTTAATAAACTAATATTAAATTTGTCCGAAATTTCTTTCGCTTTATTTATATCATTTTCAATATATTGCCATTTTTTATTCATTGCTTATCTCCCTAAATAAATACCCCAGTCAAACTTGCTGGGGATAATATTAGTTTAAAATAGACTTTGTATTACTTAATTGTTATCAAAAGAAAACTATTCCTATATGCTAAGGTTTTTGTGTTTTCTTCTTAAACATTAGTACTACTTGCTCATTTTAAACTATGCATTTTACCTTAAAACATCTTGAACTGACTCTGCAATAATCTTATTTACATCTGCAATTAACACATTAAATTTTAGTTCAGCTTCAAAATATCTCTTTGCTATGTCATTCTCTACTAGTTCTACATAAATTTTTTGCATTTCTTCTAGTTTTGCTTTTTGTTGCTCTTCTCCTTTTAAAGCTTCTAATTGTACTTCATATCTTGTTTTTTCAAATTCCGCCATTTTTCCTTTTACTTCTGGATTTTGATTTAGTTCTTCTTTTATTTTTTTATATTCCAAATATTCTGATGAATTTTTTAATTCTCCTGCAAGTTTATTCGCTGTGTCATAAACATTCATTTTCTTCCTCCAAATTTAAACTACGCTAAGGCTTCGCGACCACGGAATGCAAGTAAGTTTCCTTTCTTTGTTTTCTTGACTTTCTTTGCATTTTCTTGTGCAATTTGATTTTTCTGTCTTTCTGCCATTGTTTGACATATTGCCTTCTGATATATAAAATGTGTATCTTGCGCAATTTTATTCCAATTATATAAATTTTTTACCTTTACTTTTGCATTTTTTGATACAGTATCTGCAAGTCTATGGTCATAAAGAAGTGCTAAAACAGAGTCAGCTATTGAGTTTGCATTTCCTGCATAGCTCTTCATTCCATCTACACCATGCTCTACTATTTCATTTAATCCTCCAACATCTGATACAACAGTTGGAATTCCTGCATACATAGCTTCTATTGCTACCATTCCAAATGGTTCATATGTACTTGGAAATACTGCAACATCTGCAGCTTTATACATCTTACATAACTCTTTGTATGCTAATTGCCCTGTAAAGTATACTTTGTTGCTTATTCCAAGGTAATTTGCTTGTGCTTTTAGTTCATCTAGCATTCCACCTTTTCCTGAAACTACAAATTTCGAGTCATGGTATCCATTTAATATTTTTGGTGCAGCTGCTATCAAATTTTGGAAGCCTTTTTCATATACTAATCTTCCTGCACACATAATTACTTTTTCATTATCTGATGCAAATTTTCTTCTGAAGTCATAGTCCTTTTCAATTCCACTATACATATTCATATTTATTCCATTTGGTATAACACTTACTTTTTCAAATGGAAGTCCGAATAGTCTTTGCATTTCTCGTTTCATATAATTACTATTTACTATAACTTCTGTTGCTTCATATGTAAGCATCCATTCTGTATCATTTATATATTTTTGTTGATCATCATGTATTCCACTATTTCTACCACTTTCTGTTGCGTGTATTGTTGCACACATTGGTATTTCATATGCATCTTTTAGAGCTTTTGCTGAATATGCAACTAACCAATCATGTGCATGTATAATATCAAATTTTCCATCTTTTGATATTATCTCACTTGCTTTTGCTATCATCTTAAAGTTAAGTTGTAATATCCAATCTATAAAATTATTTGCATTTATCATATAGTTATCTACTCTATATACTTTTACACCCTTATCTATCTCAAAGTATGGTGTATTTCCTTCTCTGTATGTTACAACTGTAACTTCATGACCATCTTTTATTAATCTACAAGATAAATCATGCACGACTCTAGCTATTCCACCTACTATCCTTGGTGGATATTCCCATGTTAGCATCAAAATTTTCATGAGCAAAAGCCCCCTTCTATATTTCTTTAGTTTTATCATCTATATTGTATATTAACTTTTGATAAAAGTAAACAAAAAAATACATTTTTTTATAAATTTTTTGTTTACTTTTATTAAGATAATTGTTAATAAAAAAATAACTTTAAATACATTATAATAAAATACTCCATACATTTGTACAGAGTATCTTAAATTTATCCACTTTCTATTTTCATTATAACAAACATTTATATATTAAAATTTATAAAAAGAATTTTATCTCTATTAATATAAAGTATCATCTTTTAACTGTTCCATAATATTTTTATTTAAAATCTTCTTTCCACCTATGTAATAGGCTATACTTGTGAATATTAAAATAAACATTGTATATACTAAAATTGGTATAATTGGCATATATCTTGCAAATTCTCTTTTTCTTTGAGTAATTTGTCCAAGCGAATTTGAAAATACATTTGCAATTCCAATACAAGCTAATATTCCTGCAAATATTTCTACCGTTATTATCATTCCTTTTCTTTCATTTTTATCTGATATTTCTTCTTTGATTCTATTTTGTATTCTATATTCTAATCCAGAAATTTTTTCCTCTATCCTTGCTTGTGTGTTATCTATTTGCTCTACATCATTTAATTTAATATTAAAATATGTTTGACCTGCCATAATATTCTTATTCATTTTATTTGCATAATCTTCACTTATAATTAAAACAAATTCGCATTCATGCCTGTTGTATTCTTCTTTTAATTTTGGCAATTCTTCTGCATAGTTGGTTACATTTATATTATAAAGTTCATAATCTTTTTCACCTTCAAATAATTTCAGTTCTAAACCATTAATTTCTTTTAAATATGGAATATACTCTCCTTCTAAGTTATGATTTTTGCTTTTCCATAATTTATTTATCGCAACACATTTTTCTTCTAATGCAGGATTTCCTTTTACATTTTTTTCTAAAGTCATATAATAATCATTAAAACTTACATTATCAAGAACAATAATAGGAACTCCTATTTTGTAATTTTCACTTTCATTTTTCTTTTTATTTCTACTTATAATCTCTAATCCTCCTGCATTATTTGCCTCATTACTTAGATAATCTGTACTAATTTGAGTATAAAAATTATATTTTTTATATCCTATACACTCTTTTACATTTTCCATATTTCTTATTTCTTCTATAAGTTCGTTTCTATTATTTACTTCTGGAATTAAAAACATTATATCCCATTTGTCTTTGTACCTTTCAAAAAAAGTTTTGTTTGTAGAAAGATCTGAAACTGCTTCAAAATTAAGAAATGTAATTAGGGCAATAGCTGAAAACATGAAAGAACGAGTTGCTGTACGAAAACTTTTTCTTCTTGAATAAATAGATTTTCTTGCAATTTCTCCTTCAACACCTATTATTTTAGAACTAAGCTCAAATTTTCTCATTCTTTTTATTTTAGTATTTTCGATATAAAATATAGCATTCATTACTGAAATTTTGCTAATTTTTCTTGCTGGAATAGATGATGAAATCCATACAGTTATCAGAGAAATTAGAATTGATACAATCCAAATTAAAATATTATATTGAAAATATATTTCATAATCTCTTGCAAGTTCTGTTGTTTTTATGACAATTTGCATAATTAAATATGTGCCACCTATTCCGAGGGTTACACCAATTATTATTGCAGGTATACTTAATAATATTATCTCATATTTTAGAATGGCTCTAATTTGCTTTGGTGTTGCACCTACACTTTTAAGTATTCCTAGTTGATGCATTCTTGAACTCATTGAAGTTAAGAAAACATTATGTATCATTAAAATTAAAGACAATGATGCAGTTCCCATTATAGCTATACTAGCAATACTTTCTCCTATACCATATGTTTTTCCTACTTGCATATCATATGCAAATAAATTATAAAAAGATCCACATAATATTGATAAAAGCATAGAAGCAAAAAATGATATTATTACTATTGAAATACTTGTATTTTTATTATGCTTTATATGACTTATCAAATATTCTTTAATCATTAAAATTCCTCCTATACTTTCATATTTTTTCCATCTGACACTATTTTTCCATCTTCTATTCTAATAATTCTGTCTGCTTGCAGTGCTATACTTTCATCATGTGTTATTAAAATTAAAGTTTGATTATATTTTTTATTAGAATATTTTAAAATTTCCATTATTTCTTGACCATTTTTCCTATCAAGGTTTCCTGTTGGTTCGTCTGCAAGAATTATAGATGGTGCATTTATAAGAGCTCTACCGAATTGCTACTCTTTGTTGTTGACCTCCAGATAATTGATTTGGCAAATGCAATGTACGATTACTTAATCCTAGCATATCTAATAATTCTTTTACTCTGTCCTCATTTATTTTTTGCTTATCTAATTTAAGTGGCAAAACCATATTTTCATAGACATTTAATATTGGTATCAAGTTATAAAATTGATAAATGAGTCCAACATTACGGCGTCTAAAAATCGCAAGTTCTTCTTCACTTTTAGTATAAATTTCCTTATTATCAACATAAATTTTACCGAGAAGTAGGAATATCTACTCCACCTAACAAATGTAAAAGTGTTGATTTTCCTGAGCCAGATTGTCCTACTATTGCTACAAATTCTCCTTTTTGTACTGAAAATGAAACATCATTTAATGCTATAACTTCATTTTCTCCTTTATAAATTTTAATCAAGTTTTCTACTCTTAATATTTCCATATAGCTTACCTCCTTGTTTTTAATATATCATAACGCTAGTGACATCTCTGTGACTTTATTATTACAAATATGTCACTTTGACTTATAATTTATAAAAACAAAACATTATGCTTTTTCACATTATGTTTCGTTGTAAAATTTAATATTAAACTCTGCCCCTTTACTTTCCCTATTTCTAGCTGTAACAACTCCATTTTGCTTGTTTATAATCATTTTTGTAAGATAGAGTCCTATTCCTATACTTTCATTACTTCTATTTTTCCCCTTATAAAACCTTTCAAACAAATGTGGTAAATCTTCTTCACAAATGCCATTTCCATTATCTTTTATCACTATTTCTGTATATATAGGATTTTCTTTTGAACTAACTTCAATAGTTCCTCCATTTTCTGAATGTTCTATACAATTCTTTAATATATTTGAAATCGCCTCTACTTGCCAATAATAATCTACTTTACAATTTGCACTACCTTCAATTTTTAAATCTATTACTACATTTTTAAGCTCTGCTTGAATTTTCAACGGCTCTAATGCTTTATTTATCACTTTTGCTATGCTTATGTTTTCTTTTTTCAATTCTACTATACCAGACTCTAATTGTGCTACTTCTAACAGTGCTGTAATTAACCACTCCATTCGAGATAATAGTTTATTTATTTCTTTAGTAAGTTCAAATTGTTCTTTATCAGTTAATTCTTGTCTTGATAATCTCGTTAGCATTATTTTTATTGAAGTCATTGGTGTTCTAATTTGGTGTGAAATATCTGCCATATAATCTTTTAGATATTTTTTCTCTTTTATCAAGCTTTCTGCTTGTTCTCTTAGTCTAACTGTCATTTTATAGATTTCGCTATTTAAAACTGCAAGTTCCCCTTCTTTATTTACATCAAAATTTGTACAATCATTATTATGTAATATTTTATCTATTTGATAGGTTAGTTCACTAATGTCATTATATCTTTTTTTAGTAAAATATAGTGTTGCAATTTCAATTATAAAGCAAAATAGCACAACATATAATGAGCACATAATGTTAATAAACATTGCTCCTAAAAATGCAATTATATTTAATATAATATATATAATTATCTGTTTTTTGATTTCATCATTTCTAAGAAAACTCATATTATTCTCCAATCTTATATCCTATTCCTCTAATTGTTTTTATTATATTAGGATTTGTAGGATCATCTTCTATTTTTTCTCGTAATCTTTTTATATAAACAGTTAAAGTATTATCATTAACAAATTCTCCTGCTACATCCCAAATTTCCTCTAATAATCTGTTTCTTGTCATAATTTCTCCTTGATGATTTATAAATACCAAAAGTAATCTGTATTCCAATGCTGACAATATAACTTCTTTATCATTTTTTAATACAATACCCTTTATAGTATCTACTTTTATATTATAAATTTTAAACACTGATGGAGATTTTTTATATCTTCTTAATTGATTTTTTATTCTTGAGATAAGTTCTAATGGCTTAAATGGTTTTGATATATAGTCATCTGCACCAACATCAAATCCTGTTACAATACTATACTCATCTTTCATAGCTGTAAGCATAATAATAGGTATATCCATTTTATTTTTAATTGTAGTACATATAGAATATCCGTTTCCATCTGGTAAAATTAAGTCTAACAATACCAAATCAAATTTATTTTTTTCTAGTATATTTTCTAATTCTACTTGTTTAGATATAGTTTTAATAAAAAATCCATTTTCTTTAAGCAAAATACTTAGATTTTCTGCTATTTCTTCATTATCTTCTACTATCAAAATTTGATTCATTATATCATCTCCATTTCAACAAACCTCAGTAATAAATCACTAGTTATTGCTCTCATTATAACATTACTATAAAAATGTGTATAGAAATAGTCAAAAAAAATAATAATCAAAAAAACTCTATGAGGTTAGTATTTAACTATTTAAATTTAAAAATAACTGTAAACACACTATTTTGTGTTTACAGTTTCACTTTTACAAATATTTTGTTTTATTTTTCTATGCTTTTGCTTCTATGTGAAAGTCATATTAATTGAACTTTTTAATTTTAATTTTTATTTAGATTTTATCAACTATCTTTCTTAAATGAGAATTTAGAAGCGTCCCGTTTTCTCACTCACTTTATCACAATCAGCACTCAGGGTTATGCTATATAAAGTGTGAACCTGAAAGAATATCGGCTGTTGCTACCTCCATCATCAGAGGGGTCATAGTCACTACGAATAGCGACTGGACGGCTGTCGCCATAATACCCTGCGCGTACAACACGACTATTAGTGTAGCAAGCTTCCATCGTCCACTCAGTACAATTTCCTGCCAAGTCATAGATATTCTTTAATACATCTTCTTCTACACTTCCTGTTAATTCTGGACTACTTTTTTGAGCTGTAGTTCTATTACTCTCTCCTATATATCTACACATTGCGTCCCATTGACTTCCATAACAAAGTGTACTTACTACACTATCTGGATGACTATACTTATTTTTTGCTAAATATACTGCTCCACTTTTTCCTGTATCTGTCATGTTCACTCCCCATGATACATAATTATATGGGGCTACTCCTCTTTGACATACTACATTTTGTGCTACTGTTGCTCCTGTCCTTAAACTATTACTTGCAACTCCTGCCTCGAATCTTCCTATATAAAATCCTCCATATTGAAGCACCTTACTTCTCATTTCATTATATTCTTCTGCTTCTCCTACATATCCTGGTGAATATGGCTCACTCATCGCTTCAAACATTTGATTCCACTCTTCCTCTGTTAAACCAGCAAAACCTGATAATTCTTTCGCAAAACTTTCTCTTCTAAAATCATTTTCACTTCTTACTGGTATCCACACAAATTGGTTTCCACTATTTGGGAATGTTGCATCCATTGTATCTTCTGGCTTATCTGATATCACTATTCCTGTATCTATATCTCCTCCTACATAATAGTATCCATCTGGTAGTGGGATTACTCCTCCTTTTCCATCTGGTATAGGTATTACTTTGTCACTTGTCCATTCTTCTGGTTTTTGAGGCTTTTCGGGATCTTCTCCTCCTCCATATTTCTTTACATATTCTTCTATTACATTTACTGTTTTATTAAACTCTTCTTCCTCTTTTTGTTGTTCTTTT